>NZ_JBHXTE010000022.1:88012-115499 GCF_042677545.1 Streptomyces sp. NPDC127108
TCGGCCCACGGGACTCCCGTGCCCGGCACCCCGGATTCCGGTGTGCCCCAGCAGGCCGCTGCCCAAGGTCACGTGCCGCACAGCCACGGGGCCCCGCCGCAGGCCATGCCCGCACCCGGCGCCGCCCAGCAGCCCACCTCCGCCCAGGGCGCTCCCGTGCCCGGCACCCCGACCCCCGGCGTCCCCCAGCAGGCCGCTGCCCAAGGTCACGTGCCGCACAGCCACGGGGCCCCGCCCCAGGCCATGCCCGCACCCGGCACCGCCCAGCAGCCCACCTCCCCCCACGGCACTCCCGTGCCCGGCACCCCGCCCCCCGGCACTCCCCAGCACACCGCCGCCGACGGGCACGCCCCCGACACCCATGGCACCCCGCCCCAGGGCGCCCCCTCGGCCACCCCGCCCCAAGGCGCCCCCTCACACGCCACCCCGCCCCCCAGCACGCCGTCACCCGCCGCCCCCGGCACACCCCCGCACGGAACCGCCCACCCCAACCCCCCGCACCCGGAGGCCGCAGCCCACGGGGCGACGCCTCATGGATCGCCGGTCCACGGCACCCCTGCGCCCGGCGCGACCGCTCAGCCGAACCCCGGAGCGGCAGCCGTCGCGCCCGAGGTCGCCGGAGCCGGAGTCGCTGGACCAGGAGCCGGAGTCGCTGGACCAGGAGCCGGTGGGGCCGGAGGCGCCGGGGCCGGTGGGCCCTGGCAGCGTTATGACCCCTGGAGTGCCCCGCTGCAGCAGACCGGTGCCGCCGTCGAGACCGAGCGGCAGCGGCGTCGGCGGGGGCGGCGGGTGCTTGTCCTCGGGGCCGTGGTGATCGCGTTGGTCGCGGGTGGGATCGGTGGTGTCGTCGGGGCGAAGCTGGAGCGCGACGGCGGGTTCGGGAGCGACGTGGAGCTGCCGCAGGCCGAGTCCGGGTCCCAGAAGCGTTCCAAGGACAGCGTCGCCGGGATCGCGGCGAGCGCGCTGCCCGGCGTCGTGACGCTGCACGTCCGCGGCGACGAAGGCGCGGGCACCGGCACCGGCTTCGTCCTCGACGCCAAGGGCCACATCCTCACCAACAACCACGTGGTCGAGCCCGGCGGCTCCGGCGGCGACATATCGGTCACCTTCAGCGGCGGCGAGACGGCGAGCGCCAAGGTCGTCGGCCGTGACGCGGGCTACGACCTGGCCGTCGTCAAGGTCTCCGGCGTCCGCGGACTCAAGCCGCTGCCCCTCGGCAACTCCGAGAACGTCCGAGTGGGCGACCCCGTCGTGGCCATCGGCGCGCCCTTCGACCTCGCCAACACCGTCACCTCGGGCATCATCAGCGCCAAGGAGCGCCCCATCACGGCGGGCGGCGAGAAGGGCGACGGCAGCGACGTCTCGTACGTCAACGCGCTGCAGACGGACGCGCCGATAAACCCGGGGAACTCCGGCGGGCCCCTCGTTGACTCCCGGGCCCGTGTCATCGGCATCAACAGCGCCATCCGCTCCGCGGGCAACGACTCCGGCCCCGACGGCGGCCAGTCCGGCTCCATCGGCCTCGGCTTCGCCATACCCATCAACCAGGGCAAGCGCGTCGCCGAGGAACTCATCAACACCGGCCGGGCCACGCACCCCGTCATCGGCGTCACCATCGACAAGCAGTTCACCGGCGACGGCGCCCGGATCGCGCGCGAGAGCCGGAACGGCGGACCGGCCGTCAACCGCGGCGGGCCCGGCGCCAAGGCGGGCCTGAAGCCGGGCGACGTGATCACGGCCGTGGACGGCCAGCGCGTGCACTCCGGCGACGAGCTGATCGTCAAGGTCCGCGCCCACCGCCCGAAGGACCGCCTGGAGCTGACCGTCGAGCGCGGCGGCGACGAGCGCAAGGTGACGCTGGTCCTCGGCACGGCGAGCGGGGAGTAGCGGGGAGGCGGGGAGCAGCGGGGCCGCCAGGTCCAGCGCCCAGGGTGCCCCGACCTCGCCTGGTCCAGCGCTCAGGCGCACCGTCCCGCGTTGGCCGCGTTGTCGCCGTGCGGCTACCGGACGGACAGCCACGGCGGGTACCGTAGACACGGTCCGGACGGCAAGGAGCTTTCAAGGTGTTCAACGACATTGGCGCACTCGAGATAGTGACGCTGGTCATCCTCGCCGTGCTCATCTTCGGCCCGGACAAGCTGCCGAAGCTCATTCAGGACGTGACGCGGACCATTCGCAAGATCCGCCAATTCTCCGACAGCGCGAAGCAGGACATACGGAATGAACTGGGCCCGGAATTCAAGGACTTCGAGTTCGAAGACCTGAACCCGAAGAAGTTCATCCGCAAGCAGATGGAGAACGACGATCTCGGCCTGAAGGAAATCCGCAACGGCTTCGACCTGAAGAAGGAAATGGCCGAAGTCGCGGACGCCGTGCACGGGCGCGACAGCGATTCCGGCGAGGACTCGGGCAGCCGGGCCACGGGCGCCGCGGGGTCCACGACCGCGTCGGCGAACGGCTCCGGCGCGGGCCGTATCGACATGGAGAAGCGACCCGAGCCCGGAAAACCGGCGGCAGGCGACCCGCCGCCGTTCGACGCGGACGCCACCTGAGCCGAGCCGGCGTCATCTGACGCGGCCCGCCGCCGCCTGACGGCCCCCGTCCGGGCCGACCGACACCGCACGGCGGTCCCGTCGAATCCCACGCCACCCCCGGCGCCCGCGTGCGCCGGAGCGTGTCCGAGATGCGCCGCCCGGCGCCCGCCACGGCCTGGTCGGGGCCGTCACGAACACCCCTTCCGCCGACCGGTTCACCGGCATCCGGAACCGGTGTGGCTATCCTGCCTTGTTGTCCGGCGTGAGGACGCCCGAGGGGGGCGGGCCGCTCCGGACCGACGAGAGCGAGGAGGCGGCCGGGTACATGGAGACGACAAGTCGGGTGGGCGCGCAGGCGCCAGCCGCGGATGGTGCCGCGCAAGCGGTGCCCTCCGCCCGGCGCACGGTCGACGGCTACCTGCTGGCGCCCTTCCCCTGGTACGGCCTGGACGAGGCCTTCACGGGACCGCGCTGGCTGATGCAGGTCGGTACGGCCGCGGACGGGGCCGTCGAGCACGGCTCCATCGGTCACGGTGACGAGCCGTCGGTCAGGGCGGAGGGTTCCTTCGGGAACGGCGACAAGGAGCGGTTCGCGGTCGTGGTGACCATCGCCGCCAACCCGGTGCGGCGCAGCGCCGACGGCACCGGCGTCCTGGAGGCGACCTCGGTGTCCTCCGCGGCCTGGCTCGCCGGAGTGGGGCTGCTGTCCTTCACCTGGCCCGGCCAGATGGACCACAGCCTGCGGGACGACTGGCTCGACCAGCAGACGGAGACCGCCTGGGTGCTCGCGGACGACCTGCACGGGTCCGACTGGTCGACGCTCTCCCTGCCCGTGGACGGGGTCCCGACCTCGTTCCACTACCGGGAGTCCGAGTACGGCTGGGTGCTCGCCGGTTCCACCGAGGGAGGGGTGCATCTGGGGGCGTACGGGCGCGGCATGAGCGCGTACGGCCTCGGCTTCTCGGTGATCAAGGACATCGCCGAGTACGCGTAAGGACCACCGCGAGTACGCGTGAGTACCACCGCGCGCGGGTTCCCGCGCCACCGCACGAACGCGAAGGGGGCGCCGTCACACCGACGGCGCCCCCTTCCGCGTCACTCAGAACTTGTTGCGCGGCGTGATCCCCAGCGACATGCCCGACAGCCCGCGCTGGCGGCCGCCCAGCTTGCCCGCGATGGTGCGCAGGGCGCTGCCCGCGGGCGAGTCCGGGTCGGTGAGGACGACGGGTTTGCCCTCGTCGCCGCCCTCGCGCAGGCGCACGTCGATCGGGATGGAGCCGAGCACCGGCACGGTCGCGCCCGTGGTCTTCGTCAGGCCCTCGGCGACCTTCTGGCCGCCGCCGGTGCCGAACACGTCGACCATCTCGTCGCAGTGCGGGCAGGGCAGCCCGGACATGTTCTCGACCACGCCGACGATCTTCTGGTGGGTCTGCACGGCGATGGAGCCCGCGCGCTCGGCGACCTCGGCGGCGGCCTGCTGCGGGGTGGTGACGACGAGGATCTCCGCGTTCGGGACGAGCTGCGCGACGGAGATCGCGATGTCGCCCGTGCCCGGCGGCAGGTCGAGGAGCAGCACGTCCAGGTCGCCCCAGAAGACGTCGGCGAGGAACTGCTGGAGCGCGCGGTGCAGCATCGGGCCGCGCCACACGACGGGTGCGTTGCCCGGGGTGAACATGCCGATCGAAATGACCTTCACGCCGTTCGCCGACGGCGGCATGATCATGTTCTCGACCTGGGTGGGGCGCCCCTCGGCGCCCAGCATCCGCGGCACGCTGTGGCCGTAGATGTCCGCGTCCACGACGCCGACCTTCAGGCCGTCGGCGGCCATAGCCGCCGCCAGGTTCACCGTCACGGACGACTTGCCGACGCCGCCCTTGCCGGACGCGACCGCGTACACACGGGTCAGGGAGCCGGGCTTGGCGAAGGGGACCTCACGTTCGGCGGTGCCGCCGCGCAGCGCCGCGGCCAGCTCCTTGCGCTGCTCGTCGCTCATCACGTCCAGGGTGACGTCGACGCGCGTGACGCCCTCGACGGCGGCGACCGCGTCCGTGACGTTCTTCGTGATCGTCTCGCGCATGGGGCAGCCGGAGACCGTCAGGTAGACGGTGACGGCGACCGCGCCGTCGGCGCCGATCTCCACCGATTTGACCATCCCCAACTCGGTGATGGGTCGCTGGATCTCGGGGTCGTTCACCGTCGCCAGTGCTTCGCGCACCGCGTCTTCCGTAGCCATACACCCGATAGTACGGCGCGGTAACTGGTCCCAGGAAAGGCCTGTCAGTGGTCGCCTACGTCACGTGCGCGAGGGTCGTCGGACGGGAATACCTCGCGCTGCTCCTCCAGCTCCTTGACCAGGTCCTGGAGTTCGGAGCGGATCCAGTCGCGGGTCGCGACCTCGCCGAGGCCGAGGCGCAGCGACGCGATCTCGCGGGTGAGGTACTCGGTGTCCGCGATGGACCGCTCGTTGCTCTTGCGGTCCTGCTCGTGGGTGACGCGGTCGCGGTCGTCCTGACGGTTCTGTGCCAGCAGGATCAGCGGGGCGGCGTACGAGGCCTGCAGAGAGAGCATCAGGGTCAGGAAGATGAACGGGTACTGGTCGAAGCGCAGGCCGGCCGGGGCGGAGACGTTCCAGACGACCCACATGATGATGACGACCGTCATCCAGACGATGAACCGGCCCGTCCCGAGGAAGCGCGCGATCCGCTCCGAGAGCCGCCCGAAGGCCTCCGGGTCGTAGTCGGGAAGGAGCTTGCGGCGCGGCGCGCGCGGCTGGTCGAGCCGGAACCGGCCCCGGCCGCGCGCCTCCCGGTCCCGGTCCCGTTCCTTGTCCCGCTCCCGCTCAGCCGCCGCCATGACCGGCCCCCTCCTGGAGGTGGTACTCCGTCTCCCGCCAGTCCTCGGGCAGCATGTGGTCGAGCACGTCGTCGACGGTGACCGCGCCGAGCAGCGAACCGCTCTCGTCGACGACCGGCGCCGACACCATGTCGTACGCGGCGAAGAAGCCCGCCACGACCGGCAGCTCGGCCTCCGGGCGCAGCGGCCGCAGGTCGTCGTCGAGGATCGAGCCGACGAGCGTGTACGGCGGGTCGCGAAGGAGGCGCTGGAAGTGCACGGCGCCCAGGTACTTGCCGGTCGGGGTCTCGTCCGGCGGGCGGCACACGTACACCTGCGCGGCGAGCGCGGGGGAGAGGTCCTCCTGGCGCACCCGCGCGAGGGCGTCGGCGACCGTGGCGTCCGGCCGCAGCACGATCGGCTCGGTCGTCATCAGACCGCCCGCCGTGCGCTCCTCGTACGCCATGAGCCGGCGCACGTCGGCCGCGTCGTCCGGCTGCATCAGGGTGAGCAGGCGCTCCTTGTCGTCCTCCGGCAGCTCGGCGAGGAGGTCGGCGGCGTCGTCCGGGTCCATCGCCTCCAGGACGTCGGCGGCGCGCTCCTCCTTCAGGGCGCCGAGGATCTCGATCTGGTCGTCCTCCGGCAGCTCCTCCAGGACGTCCGCGAGCCGGTCGTCGTCGAGCGCGGCGGCGATCTCCGCGCGCCGCTTCGGCGACAGGTGGTGCAGCACGTTGGCGAGGTCGGCGGGGCGCAGCTGCTCGAACGTGGCGAGCAGGCTCTCCGCGCCCTGCCCGTGCTCCTCCAGGGAGAACCCGTCGACGGCCGCCCAGTCGACGGTCAGCGTCTCGCCCTTGCGCCGGAAGGCGCCTCCCTTGCCCTTTCTCACGAAGACCCGGTCGGCCTCCCAGTCACGGCGGGCCGGGAGCCGCTGCACGGAGATGTCGAGGACCGTCACCTCCTCGCCGCTGTCCACCAGACGCACCCGGCGGTCCAGCATCTCGCCGAGGATCAGCCGCTCCGTCGGGCGCTGCTCGAAGCGCCGCACGTTCAGCACGCCGGTGGTGATGACCTGGCCCGACTCGATGCCGGTGACCCGGGTGATGGGCAGGAAGATATGGCGGCGCGTGGCGAGTTCCACGACCAGGCCGAGCAGCCTGGGCGGCCTGCGGCCCACCCTGAGCATGACGACGAGGTCACGCACCCGGCCCACCTCGTCCCCGTTCGGGTCGAAGACGGCGGTGCCCGCCAGGTGCGAGACGAAGATCCGGGGCGCGCTTGCCGCCATGCGCGGCGCCTCCCTGCTGCTCACTACCGCTGGTCGTATCGATCCATGTCGCTTTCAGGAGCATTTGTACGATCTGTCGTACGCGCCCCAGGCTAGCCCCTGCAAGCCGCATCCGGCCTGGTGAGACGTCCGTACGGACTGGCGCGGAGGCGGGTCCGCGGCACCGGTACGCTGCGGTACGCCAGGCCGTAGCCGCGCGCTACGGCCGCCGCCGTAGAGGACGTCCGCACGAGAGGCAGCGCCACCTGTGACTGCGATGCGACAGGCCCGCCGTACCCGAAGGTCGGTGCGGGTGACCGCGGTGTGCGCGGGGCTCGTGGTGGGCTGTGCCGGGCTGACGGCCTGCGGTGGCGGCGGCGAGGACCCGGACGCGGGCACCAACGGCGTCGGCAAGCTGTCCGCCGCGAAGATCCAGAGCAAGACGCGGCAGGCGGCCAAGGGCGCCGACGCGGTCCGCCTCTCCGGCACCGTCGTCAGCAAGGGCCAGACCTACAAGCTCGACATGCGCCTCAAGGGCTCGGGCGGCGAAGGCTCGGTGACCTTCAAGGGCGGGACGTTTCAGCTCCTCCGGGTCGGCGAGCACCTGTACCTGAAGGCCGACTCGGGCTTCTGGAAGCACCAGAACGAGACCGGGGGTGCCGGGGGCGTCGAGGGGAAGGCGGGCGACCGGTCAGCGGCGGCGAAGCTCAACGGCAAGTTCGTGAAGGTGCCCGCGGGCGACCCCTCGTACCAGCAGCTGAGCGGCTTCACCGACAAGGACCTGATGCTCGACGGCACGCTCGCGCTGCACGGGAAGCTGTCGAAGGGCGAGCGGTCCGACTCGGGCGCGCGGCGGGTCATCAAGATCGCGGGGGACGAGGGCGCGGGCGGCACGCTGGATGTGTCCCTGGAAGGCGAACCGTATCCGCTGCGGCTCCAGCGCGCGGGCGGCGCGGGCACGCTGCGGCTCACCGAGTGGGGCAAGGAGTTCGTCCTGGAGGAGCCCGGCAAGGACGAGACGGTGGACTACGGGAAGCAGCTGCCCACGCAGTGAGGGGACGCGGTGCTCGGGCGGCGCGGGCCGCCCTCCTCACCGCTGCTTCTTCTGCTTCCTCTTGCGGCCGAGGAGCAGCCGCGGCAGCGCCGCGGGGACGGGCTTGCGGGTCGTCGCGTCCGTCGGCAGCGGGGCCGCCGCGAGGGAGCCGTCCGGCAGGTCCGTGTTCGCCTCGCCCGGCGTCAGCCGCAGCACCCGGCACTCCGCGGCCCAGCGCTCCACCATCTGCTCCCCGTCGGGGGCGTTCAGGCGCTTGCCCTTGAGTTCGGCGACGGCCGCCTCCCACGCCTCGGAGCGGGGCGCGAGCTCCGTCACCGCCGCGGTCCAGGCGATCACGCGGCCGCCCTTGTCCTTGCTGCGCACGGTCACCTCGGCGTTCGCACCGTCCACGAGGTCCGGCAGCGGCTGCTCGCCGGGGCCGTCCCCGACGAGGTGGGCCGCGCCGTCGACCCAGACGTGCCACAGGGCCCGGACGGGGCCGTCGGGCGCGGCGCCGCGCACCCAGATCAGCCCCGACTTCTTCGTGGCCTCCTCGACGAGGGCGCGGTCGAACAGGGCGTCAGCAGTCATGCGGAGAGCTTAGCGAGGCCCGCAACGCGCCTCAGAGCCAGCCGTTTCGCTTCAGCGTGCGGTGGATCGTGTAGCAGACGGTGCCGATGAGGCCGAGCACCATCGGGTAGCCGAACCGCCAGTGCAGCTCCGGCATGTGGTCGAAGTTCATGCCGTAGACACCGCACACGGCCGTCGGTACGGCGATGATGGCCGCCCAGGACGTGATCTTGCGCATGTCCTCGTTCTGCGCGACGGCGGCCTGGGCGAGGTTGGCCTGGAGGATGGAGTTGAGGAGTTCGTCGAAGCCGAGGACCTGCTCCTGGACGCGCGCGAGGTGGTCGGCGACGTCGCGGAAGTACTTCTGGATGTCGGGGTCGACGAGCCGCATGGGCCGCTCGCTGAGCAGCTGCATGGGGCGGAGCAGCGGCGACACCGCGCGCTTGAACTCCAGGACCTCGCGCTTGAGCTGGTAGATCCGCCCGGCGTCGACACCGCGCGAGACGCCCTTGCCGGTGGCCGCGAACACTTCGTTCTCGACGTCGTCGATGTCGACCTGCATGGCGTCGGCGACGGCGAGATAGCCGTCGACGACGTGATCGGCGATGGTGTGCAGGACCGAGGAGGGGCCCTTGGCGAGCAGCTCCGGCTCGTCCTGGAGGCGGCGGCGCAGCGCGCGCAGCGAGCCGTGGCCGCCGTGCCGGACGGTGATGAAGAAGTCCCGGCCGGTGAAGCACATGACCTCGCCGGTCTCGACGACCTCGCTGGTGGCGGTGAGTTCGGCGTGCTCGACGTAGTGGATGGTCTTGAAGACCGTGAAGAGGGTGTCGTCGTAGCGCTCCAGCTTGGGCCGCTGGTGGGCGTGGACGGCGTCCTCCACGGCCAGCGGGTGCAGCCCGAACTCGGCGGCGATCCCGGCGAACTCGGCCTCCGTCGGCTCGTGCAGGCCGATCCAGGCGAAGCCGCCGTCGCGGCGCACCTGGAGCATCGCCTCGTGCGGCGTGAGGGTGTCGTCGCAGGCGACGCGGCGGCCGTCGCGGTAGACGGCGCAGTCGACGACGGCGGAGACGGCGCTGGGGTCGCGGGTGGTGTCGTACGAGCTGTAGGAGGTGCTGTCCTTGCGCTGGGACGGGCGCACGGCGTCACGCAGGTCACGGATCATCGACATGGGCAGGCTCCTTCGACGAAAGGGCCGCCGGCGACGGTTGGAACTGCCCGGAATGGGGACGTCCTGCTGCGGGATCTGGCACGTCCACAAAGCGGGGAGCACCGCACCGTCGCGGTGGCAGCAACGCTACTGATGCAGATCAGGTGAAACGCGGTGCTCTTCCGTCGTGCGCGGTACAGGCCGGAAACGGACGGGTCGTCCGGAGGGGGCCGTGCGCACGGCCGCAGCTACGCTGCTGCGGGATGTTCAGCGGGCGGAAGAGCGAGTGGTACTGCACGGTCGACTTCGATCCACTGCAGCCCCACCTCCTCCGGCCGGTCCCCCGTAGGGGAGGTCCCTGGCGCGTAAGGCGCCGTCCTGCGTCCGGGCTTGAAGGCGACGCTTCTGCGTGCTGCCCGGGCCAGCGGCCAACAGTATCAGCCGACTGGCAGCCGAACCCCCACCTTTACCCATCACTGACGAGTTCTATGCTCGCGTCATGGCAGATGTTCTTGCGCTGGTCGAGGCCCGGCTCCGTAGCGGCCTGGGGGAACCGGACGCACGCGCGGCGGTGACGTTCCTGGGCACGGACCGCATCGAAGTGGTGCGCTTCACGGACGGGGACGTCGTGCGGTACGCCACGCTCGGCATGTCCGCCCACCCGATGACCGACCCCACGGCCGTGCTGGCCGACCCGGTCAAGGGCCCGCGCGCGGAGTTGGTCCTTTCCGTACGCGGCGGGCTCGTCGACACCGACAAGGTGCTCCGCCCGCTGGCCGTGCTCGCCGCGTCTCCGCAGGTGGAGGGGCTCGTGGTGGCGCCGGGCGCCTCCCTCGACGTGGGCGAGCCGCTGTGGCCGGGCGCGTCGTTCACGTCGGTCCTGGTGGCCGAGCCGGGCGGCCTCGTCGAGGACCTGGACCTGGACGCGCCCATGGACCCCGTCCAGTTCCTGCCGCTGCTCCCGATGACGCCCAACGAGGCGGCGTGGAAGCGGGTGCACGGCGCGGGGGCCCTCCAGGAGCGCTGGCTGAACAGCGGCACGGACCTGCGCGATCCGCTGCGCAAGTCCGTACCGCTGGACTGAGGTCTCCACCGCCGGACTGGACGTCCGTCGGCCTCAGTTGGCGAACACGGTCACGCCGTCCTCCGTGGCGTGCCGGGTCTCCAGCTCCTCCGCCTCGTCCGAGAGCGCGCTCCGGCGGACCCAGACGACGACCGCGCCGAGCACCGCCGTGACGGCCGCGACCACGAACGGGATGTGGATGTCGCTCCACTCCTCGATCTTCGGCGCGAAGTAGGGGGCCGCGGCGGCGGCGAACCAGCGTACGAAGTTGTAGCCGGCGCTGGCCACGGGCCGCGGCGCGTCCGAGACGCCGAGGGCGAGCTCCGTGTAGACGGTGTTGTTCACGCCGATGAAGGCGCCGGACAGGATCGTGCAGACGACGGCGGCGGTGTGGCTGCCGTACCCGAGCACGAGGACGTCCGCGGCGAGCAGCACCAGTGAGCCGCCGAGCACCTTCAGGGAGCCGAACCGCGCCTGGAGCCGGGGCGCGACGAGCACGGAGAACACCGCGAGCAGCACGCCCCAGGCGAAGAACACCGCACCCGACTTGTACGGGGTCATGTTCAGGACGAACGGCGTGAAGGCCAGGACCGTGAAGAACGTGTAGTTGTAGAAGAACGCCGACGCGGCCGCCGAGGCGAGACCGCCGTGGCCGAGCGCCTTGATCGGGTCGAGCAGCGAGGTCTTGCGCGCGGGCTTCGGCTGCTCCTTCAGGAACGCGGTGATGCACAGGAAGCCGACGGCCATCAGGGCCGCAGTGCCGAAGAACGGGTAGCGCCAGCTGGCGTCGCCGAGCAGTGCGCCGAGGAGCGGCCCGCACGCCATGCCGAGGCCGAGCGCGGACTCGTACAGCAGGATCGCCGCCGCGCTGCCCCCGGCGGCGGCGCCCACGATGACCGCGAGCGCGGTGGACACGAACAGCGCGTTGCCGAGGCCCCAGCCGGCGCGGAAGCCGACGAGTTCGCCGACGGAGCCGGAGGTGCCCGCGAGTCCGGCGAACACCACGACCAGGGCGAGCCCGGCGAGCAGGGTCTTCTTGCCGCCGATGCGGCTGGAGACGAAGCCGGTCACCAGCATCGCGACGGCGGTGATCAGGAAGTACGAGGTGAACAGGAGCGAGACCTGGCTCGGCGTGGCGTCGAGGCCCTGGGCGATGGACGGCAGGATCGGGTCGACGAGGCCGATGCCCATGAACGCCACGACGGACGCGCCCGCCGTGGCCCACACCGCCTTCGGCTGCCGCAGCAGTCCTGCGGCACCGGCGTCGAAGGGATCCTCGTGTGCTCCGGCTGTGGGGGTGGTCATCCGCAGCTCCTTCGTGTGCTTCCGGACATGGATCGTTCGTAGATCGTTGACGTATACACATAATAAGTTAGCCGAGCTAATTAATGCAACCTACATGTAGTTTTGCCTGGTGGTGGGCCCGGGAAAGTAGCGGGGAGCGACGTGGAGGCGGCCTCCGGACGGGTGATCGTCCTTGACGGGGCGCCGCCTGGAGAGGACCGTTGAGCGCTATGAGGGGCGAACCCAGTTGCCCGAAGTGTGGTGGCCGGGTCAGGGCTCCCGGCCTCTTTGCCGACTCCTGGCAGTGCGATGTGCACGGCACGGTGCACCCGCTGCAGCCCGTGATCCCGCCCAGCGTCGAGGCCCTCCAGGTCGTGGTGCGCCGGGCGCACGTGCCCGTGTGGATGCCGTGGCCGCTGCCCGTCGGATGGCTCTTCACCGGGGTGACCTGCGCCGGGGACGACCGCAGTGGCGGCCGGGCCACCGCCGTCGCCTGCTCCGGGCCCGCGCCGCTCGGTGGTGTCGGTGAACTCGTGCTCGTCGCCGAGGAGTTGGGGGTCGGGCTCGGGGCGCGGTACGCGGGCATCGACGGGCCCGACCCCGGGCCCTCCATGAGTGTCGGCAAGCCCGCCCAGGCCAAGGTGCTCGCCGCCGGGCGGCCCACGGCCATGTGGCACGTGCCGGGGGCGCCCGACGACCGGGCCGTGTTCGCGGGGGAGGCGCGGGGGCTCTGGCTCTGGGCCATCGCCTGGCCCGAGCAGTCGGGGCTGCTCATGTACGACGAGCTCGTCCTCACGGACCTGCGGGACGCCGGGGCCGAGGTCGATCTGGTGCCGTGCGGGGCGCTGTCGCCGCGGCTGCTGATGCCATAGGGCGGTGCGCTGTCCTTCGCGGGGCGCCCCAGTCCCGCCCCTTTCCCGAAACCATGGGCTTCGCCCCTGGGCCCCCGGGGGTGGGTGTCCCGTTCGGGTGGGACGGTCAGCCGCCGAATCGGCGCTCCGCGCCTCGTCCTCAATCGCCGGACGGGCTGAAACTTCCCCCGGGGTGGGCCGGAGAGGCGCGGCGGCGTGAGCTGTTTCGGGGCTGAGGGTGCCGTGCGGTTGCTCAGCTGGTGCAGGTGGGGGCGGGTGGGTGGGAGAGAGCCTGTCCGGCGTTTGAGGACGAGCGCGGAGCGCGACCGGGGTCCGCCCTTGCGGGGTTGAGGGTGCCGGGCTATTGGTCAGGTGGTGCGAGTTCGGGCGGGTGGGTGGGAGAGAGCCCGTCGTGGGGGTCCCCCCTGCTCCTTAAGAGCTTGGGGGAGATTGAGGACCCGGCGCGGAGCGCCGGATCGGCGGTGCCCCAGGTGGGGGTGGGGGAACGTTAGACTGGGGCGTCCCCCCGTCCGTCCCGAAAAGCGTGGAGCCCTGCGTGCGAATTGACCTGCACACCCACTCCACCGCCTCCGACGGCACGGACACCCCGGCCGAGCTGGTGCGGAACGCCGCCGCGGCCGGCCTGGACGTCGTCGCGCTGACCGACCACGACTCCACCCGCGGCCACGCCGAGGCGATCGCCGCGCTGCCGCCCGGCCTCACCCTCGTCACCGGCGCCGAGCTGTCGTGCCGCCTCGACGGTGTGGGGATGCACATGCTGGCGTACCTCTTCGACCCCGAGGAGCCGGACCTGGCCCGGGAGCGCGAACTCGTCCGCGACGACCGTGTGCCGCGCGCCAAGGCGATGGTCGGCAAGCTCCAGGAGCTCGGCGTTCCCGTCACCTGGGAGCAGGTGGCGCGCATCGCGGGCGACGGCTCCGTCGGCCGCCCGCACGTCGCGGAGGCCCTCGTCGAGCTCGGCGTCGTACCGGACGTCTCGGCCGCCTTCACGCCCGACTGGCTCGCCGACGGCGGCCGCGCCTACGCCGAGAAGCACGAACTCGACCCCTTCGACGCGATACGCCTGGTCAAGGCCGCGGGCGGCGTCACCGTCTTCGCGCACCCCGCCGCCGCCCAGCGCGGCAAGGTGGTGCCCGAGTCGGCGATCGCCGAGCTGGCCGCGGCGGGCCTCGACGGCATCGAGGTCGACCACCCGGAACAGCTGGCGTACGCGCCCGAGTCCGGCCCCCGGCTGCGCGGCCTCGCCGCCGACCTGGGCCTGCTCGTCACCGGGTCGAGCGACTACCACGGCACGCGTAAGACGTGCGTGCTCGGGGAGTACACCACCGACCCCGAGATCTACGGCGAGATCACGCGCCGGGCCACGGGAGCGTTCCCGGTGCCGGGCGCGGGCGGAGGCCCGTCGGCGTAACGCGCCACCGTCCGCGCAACGCGCCACCCCTTTCCCCGCATCGCTCCACCACCACCGTCCGCGGCACGCGCTGCCGTCGTCCGCGGTACGCGTCCCCGGGCCACCGCCCGCTGTTCTCTGTACGACTCTCCTCTGCAAGGCCATCACTGTGTTCGACGTCGCCGTCTTCGGATCCCTCTTTCTCACTCTTTTTGTCATCATGGACCCCCCTGGGATCACGCCGATCTTCCTCGCGCTGACCTCGGGCCGCCCCGCCAAGGTCCAGAAGAAGATGGCCTTCCAGGCCGTGTGCGTGGCCTTCGGGGTCATCGCCGTCTTCGGCGTCGTGGGCCAGCAGATCCTCGACTATCTGCACGTCTCCACCCAGGCGCTGATGATCGCGGGCGGTCTGCTGCTGCTCCTGGTCGCGCTCGACCTGCTCACCGGCAAGACCGACGAGCCGCAGCAGACCAAGGACGTCAACGTCGCCCTGGTCCCGCTCGGCATGCCGCTGCTCGCCGGGCCCGGCGCGATCGTGCAGGTGATCCTGGCCGTGCAGCACGCCGACGGCATGGAGCAGGTCTCCGTGTGGGCGGCGATTCTGGCCATCCACGTGGTGCTGTTCGTGACGATGCGCTTCTCGCTGCTGATCATCCGCGTCATCAAGGACGGCGGTGTGGTCCTGGTGACGCGGCTCGCCGGAATGATGCTGTCGGCGATCGCCGTGCAGCAGATCATCAACGGCGTCACGCAGGTGATCCGCGGCGGTTGAGCCGTGCCGGTCGACCCCGGCGGCGCGATTGCGCCGTGCGGGTGACACCGACTACGCACAGAGCCCTGTACGGCACCGGACGCGCCGGTGTCGTACAGGGCTCTGAAGTGTGTGATGAGGCCGTTCGGCGCCGTTATGAGGCCGAGGCGTCGGCCGGACGGATGTAGAGGCGCTGCCCTATGGCTGCGGCTTGCTGCACGATCCGGTTGACGGAGGCGGCGTCCACGACGGTCGTGTCCACGGCGGTGCCGTCGACGTCGTCGAGTCGCATGATTTCGAAGCGCATGGGCTTCTCCCTTCGTCTGGTGATCCTCCTGAAGGAGAACTGCTGGCTACGTAGGGTGCAACGGCTTGACTCCCTCAAACATTCCCTACGCTAAAGAAAATTTTCGCGAGGCTAATGAACGCCGCGTTTCGTCACTGTATCGCGGCCGGTTGTGTTCGCTGAGTGACAGCTACCGGTTGTGCCCGCAGAGTGACGGACGAGACAATGCGTTTCGTATGGACATGGACGAGACCATTGACGAGTTCGGCGAGAGCACGGCCCGTGAGATCGGTGAGATCACCCTTCGGCTCGAGCGCACCAACGGCCTTCTGGAACGCGTGCTCGCCGAGGTCGCGAAGACCCCGTCCACGCATGCGATCTTCGTCGACGCCGGCTATCTGTACGCCGCCGCCGGACGGCTCGCCGCGGGCACCGAGGACCGGCGGTCCTTCGAGCTCGACGCCGAGGCGCTCATCGACGCGCTGATCGACAAGGCGCGCACGATCTTCGCGGACAGCAGGCTGCTGCGTGTGTACTGGTACGACGGCGCGAGACGCCGCATCCACACCACCGAACAGCAGTCGATCGCCGAGCTGCCCGACGTCAAGGTGCGCCTCGGCAACCTCAACGCCAACAACCAGCAGAAGGGCGTCGACTCGCTGATCCGCAGCGACCTGGAGTCCCTGGCACGGCACCGCGCCATCAGCGACGCGGCGCTCATCGGCGGCGACGAGGACCTGGTCTCGGCGGTCGAGGCGGCGCAGGGGTACGGCGCCCGCGTGCACCTGTGGGGCATCGACGCGCCCGACGGCCGCAACCAGGCGGAGCCGCTCCTGTGGGAGGTCGACAGCCAACGCACCTTCGACGCGGACTTCTTCAAGCCGTTCGTGACCCGCCGCCCCGCCGTCCCGTTCGAGGGCCCGCAGGCCACGCCCCGGCCCTCACGGGACGACGTGCGCTTCGTCGGCGCCCAGATCTCCGCGAAGTGGCTCTCGGCCCGCGGCCGCGAGGCCCTGGTGGGACTGCTGCCCGGGCACCCGTACCTGCCCGGGTCCGTCGACCAGGAACTCCTCGTCGAGGCGGAGCGGCTGCTCGACTACTCGCTGCGCGGCCAGTCCGACCTGCGACGGGTGCTGCGGGACGGCTTCTGGGACCACTTACAGAAGTGCTACTGATGACCTAGCGCGGGCTTCCGTCGCGGTCGGCGGCCCGGTCCCAGAACGCGGCCAGGGCGGCCGCCGTCGCCGCGGGGCGGTCGGTGTTGGGGGAGTGGTTCGCGCCCGTGACCACGGTGCGGTGGGCGCCCAGGCGGCGCGCCATCTCGTCGAGGAGCGGCACGGGCCAGGTGTCGTCGCTCTCGCCGGACACGACGTGTTTGGGCAGGGCCACGGCGGCGAGGTCGTCGACGCGGTCGGGTTCGGCGCACAGTTGCTTGCCGGTCGCGATGAGCTGGGCCGGGTTGTTGCGCAGCCAACGGGCGCGCAGCGCCGCCGCGTCGGCGCCGCCGCCGTTCGCGTCCACGCCCGCCTCCACGTCCTCCACGGGGTCCATGGCCTGGATCGCCTCCCACACGACGTCCATCGGGTGCGCCGCGACGGCGTCCGTGAGGAGCGTGGCGCGGGTGCGCTGCGACGGGGAGACGCGGGCCGGTCCGGACGCGACGAGGGTGAGCGAGGCGAAGGCGCCCGGGGGTGCGAGGAGGACGGCCGCGCGGGCCACCAGGCCGCCCAGGGAGTGGCCCATCAGGTGGGGCGGGCCCTCGCCCGTGGTGCGCGTGGCTGCCGCCTGGGCCAGGACGTCCTTGGCCAACTCGGCCTGGGCGTAAGCCGATTCGTCGTCCGGCCCCGGGGATTCGTACTGGCCCCGACCGTCGACGGAGACGGTGCGGTAGCCGGCCTCGGCGAGGGGCTGGAGCAGGGCGATGAAGTCCTCCTTGCTCCCCGTGTACCCCGGCAGGAGCAAGGCGGTGCCCTTGACCTGGCCGGTCGGGCGGGTGTCGAGCACGGCGAACTCGCCGCGCTCCGTACGGAGGGGGTACGCGAGGGTGCCCTCGGGCGGGGTGAAGGTGGGGGGCCTGCTCATACGCCCGAGGCTACTGGCCCCTGGGCCTTGGGCGGGGGGTGGCCTTCGGCCGGGGGCACGGGGCCGTGGGCGTTGGGGTGACACCTGCCCCGATGCCGAGGCGCTGTCGGCCTGGGGCCGTGCGCTTCCCCACACATCACGGGCGCCGTCGGCCTGGGCTGTGCCCACCCTCCCCCGAGCTCTCGGCTTCGCTCGAGCAGGGGGGACCCCCATCGCCCTCTGGGCGGACCAGCTGCCCACAGGGTGGGGCCGGCTCAGGTATGGGCGCCGGGCACAGATGTGGTGCTGACGCCGAACTGCCCCTCGTGGCACGGGCGGGCAGACGCCTGCGGACCAGTGGAAACGGGTGGGCGGGGTGGGAGATGTTTTTGCCGCGGAGCGGCGGGGGAGACGCGGACGCGCCCGGAGGCGGGGGCCTCCGGGCGCGGTGGTAGGTGTCCGGCGAGGACCCCGTGGGCTAGCTGTCCGAGGGCTCGGCCGACTTGCGGGTGCGGCGGCGGCGCGGCTTGGCCGGTGCCTCCTCCGCGGCCGGGGCGGCGGCAGTGGTAGCGGCGGCCGGGGCCGACGCAGTCGACTTCGGCTCGGCCGCCGCGGATTCGCCCGCACGCGTCCGACGCCGACGCCGCGGCGTTCGCGGCGCGGCTTCCTCGGTCACCGCGGCCGCAGCCGCAGGCGCCGCCTCGGACGGCGCCGCCGTCGGCGTGGCCTCGGCGTCGAGGGGCGCGCCCGCGCGGGTGCGGCGGCGACGGCGCGGTGTACGGGCGGGACGCTCGGCCTCCTCGGCCTGCGGCCGGGCCGCGGCACGCTCACCGCGGCGCGGTCCGCCACGGGAGCCGCGCGAGCCCCCGCCACGGGCCCCGGTCTCGCCGAGGTCCTCGATCTCCTCCGCGTCGAGCCCGGCACGGGTGCGCTCGGCACGCGGCAGAACACCCTTCGTACCGACGGGGATGTCCAGCTCCTCGTACAGGTGCGGAGAGCTGGAGTACGTCTCGACCGGGTCGTTGAAGCCCAGGTCGAGCGCCTTGTTGATGAGCTGCCAGCGCGGGATGTCGTCCCAGTCGACGAGCGTGATCGCGGTGCCGGAGGCACCGGCGCGGCCGGTGCGGCCGATCCGGTGGAGGTAGGTCTTCTCGTCCTCGGGCGACTGGTAGTTGATGACGTGCGTGACGCCCTCGACGTCGATGCCGCGGGCGGCGACGTCGGTGCACACCAGCACGTCGACCTTGCCGTTGCGGAAGGCCCGCAGGGCCTGCTCGCGGGCGCCCTGGCCGAGGTCGCCGTGGACCGCGCCGGAGGCGAAGCCGCGCCGCTCGAGCTGCTCGGCGATGTCGGCGGCCGTCCGCTTCGTACGGCAGAAGATCATCGCGAGCCCGCGGCCGTCGGCCTGCAGGATGCGGGAGACCATCTCCGGCTTGTCCATGGAGTGCGCGCGGTACACGTGCTGCTTGATGTTCGCGACGGTCGCGCCCTCGTCGTCCGGCGCGGTGGCGCGGATGTGCGTGGGCTGCGACATGTAGCGGCGGGCGAGGCCGATGACGGCGCCCGGCATCGTCGCGGAGAAGAGCATCGTCTGGCGCTTCGCGGGAAGCATGTTGATGATCTTCTCGACGTCGGGCAGGAAGCCCAGGTCGAGCATCTCGTCGGCCTCGTCGAGGACGAGGCACTTGACGTGCTTCAGGTTCAGCTTGCGCTGTCCGGCCAGGTCGAGCAGGCGGCCCGGGGTGCCGACGACGACGTCGATGCCCTTCTTGAGGGCCTCGACCTGCGGTTCGTAGGCACGGCCGCCATATATGGCGAGGACGCGGACGTTGCGCGCCTTGCCGGCGGTCAGCAGGTCGTTGGTGACCTGCTGGCACAGCTCGCGGGTGGGGACGACGACGAGGGCCTGCGGGGCCTCCGTCAGCTGCTCGGGCGTCGCGCGCCCGGCCTCGACGTCCGCGGGGACGGTCACGCGCTCGAGGAGCGGCAGGCCGAAGCCCAGCGTCTTGCCGGTGCCGGTCTTGGCCTGGCCGATGACGTCGGTGCCGGAAAGGGCAACGGGGAGCGTCATCTCCTGGATGGGGAAGGGGTTGATGATGCCGACGGCCTCAAGGGCCTCAGCCGTCTCGGGAAGAATCCCGAGCTCTCGGAAAGTCGTAGTCAGGGCAATGCCTCTTCTGTGAGACGCGGCGCGAGGCGAACGCTGGGGGTCGTGACCGTGCCGGGGACTGCCGGCCGCCTGCTGGAAAGAGCCGGGCGAGCCGGGTGGTACGGGACCACTGCCGACGCTCGAGCGCTCACACCGCTGAGGGGGTCCCTCCGCTTGCCGTACGCACGGTGCGTACGCCCTGGAGGGCTGTCTGGTCGGAGCCGATCGGGCCACCGACCGGGCATCCTCATTCATGCGGCCCGTCGAATATTCGGCGGGCGCATTACCACTGTACCCCGGAATCTCGCATGCGTGTCCGGCGAATTCCTCACGTTGCTGTCGTCACAGTGGTTGACCAGGCCCTTACGCCATCCGGTGGGCGGGCTATTGTGCGCTTCATGGAGACGCCTGACACCGCCGCGCAGCCCCCCGAGGAAACCGGATCCGCCGCCCCCACCGGGGTCGCGGCCCAGGACTGGAAGACAGCCTCCGCCGACCCGCAGTACCGCGCCGCCGTCGTGGACCTGCTCGGCGCGCTCGCCTACGGCGAGCTCGCGGCGTTCGAGCGGCTCGCGGAGGACGCGAAGCTCGCGCCGACCCTCGGCGACAAGGCGGAGCTGGCGAAGATGGCGTCGGCGGAGTTCCACCACTTCGAGCGGCTGCGGGACCGGCTCGCGGCGGTCGGCGAGGAGCCGACGGCGGCGATGGAGCCGTTCGTCGAGGCGCTCGACGGCTTCCACCGCCAGACGGCGCCGTCCGACTGGCTGGAGGGCCTGGTCAAGGCGTACGTCGGCGACTCGATCGCGAGTGACTTCTACCGCGAGGTCGCGGCGCGCCTCGACGGGGACACCCGCAGCCTGGTGCTCGGCGTCCTCGACGACACCGGCCACGCCAGCTTCGCCGTGGAGAAGGTGCGGGCCGCGATCGACGCCGACCCGCGCGTCGGCGGGCGGCTCGCGCTGTGGGCGCGGCGGCTGATGGGCGAGGCCCTCTCGCAGTCGCAGCGGGTCGTCGCCGACCGGGACGCCCTGTCGACGATGCTGGTCGGCGGGGTCGCGGACGGGTTCGACCTGGCGGAGGTCGGCCGGATGTTCTCGCGGATCACCGAGGCGCACACGAAGCGGATGGCGGCGCTGGGGCTTGCCGCCTGACTCCTTGCTCGTGACTCCTGCCTCGTGAGTCCTGGCTCATGACTCCTGGCTCATGACTCCGCTCCGCCGTCAGGCAGGGGCCTGGCGGCGGTGCAGACGGCGGGTGGGGCGCAGCAGCAGGGAGAGGAGCGCGGCCGACACGGCCAGGGCTCCGACCAGGGTCGCGGGGCTGCTTCCGGGGCCGAGCGCCATGTGCGTGATGAACGCTCCGATCAGTGCGCCGCCCACGCCGGTCGCGAGGACCAGCGTCCGTGCGGGCAGCCGGTGCGGGAGGCGGCGGGCCGTCGCCCAGGCGAGGGCCAGGCCGATCAGTGCGGAGCCGAGTGCTTCGAGGATCACGGTGTGTTCCCTCCCTTGTACGGACCAGGTGCAAAACGGTCGTAGCCGGTCTTACCCCGGCTGCCGGAACGCAACCCTCCATACCCACCGCGCACCGGAGCGCGGGACGGCGGTGAACTCGGCGCACCCACCACGGAGTCGAGGCGCCCGCGGCGGAGCCGCCACGTGCGCGCACATGACGGAAGGGCCCGGAGGCGATGTGCCTCCGGGCCCTTCCGTCGTCTCGCGTGCGGTCCTACAGGGCGCCGAAGCCCACCTTGCGCACGGTCGGCTCGCCGATCTCCACGTACGCGAGGCGGTCGGCCGGCACCAGGATCTTGCGGCCCTTGTCGTCCGCCAGAGTCAGCAGCTGGGCCTTGCCCGACAGGGCGTCGGACACCGCGCTCTCGACCTCCTCGACGCTCTGACCGCTCTCCAGAACGATCTCGCGAGGCGCGTGCTGCACGCCGATCTTGACCTCCACGCTTTGTCCCTCCGACGGTCAGTGATGTGCGCGGTCCCCCGCGCCGTACCCAGCACAGATTAGCCCGGAGAGGCGACGGGATCGGTTCCGGCCGTGCACGCCAGGAGCGAACACGGCGGCCGCGGGGGACGGGAACAAACGCGCGGTCAGTGACCTTCGGCGCCGTGCAGCGGGAAGCCCGCGATGCCGCGCCAGGCCAGCGAGGTGAGCAGCTGCACCGCCTTCTCGCGCGGGACGCCGCCGTCGCTGTGCAGCCAGTAGCGCGCGACCACCTGGGAGAGGCCGCCGAGCCCCGAGGCCAGGAGCATCGACTCGGACTTGGACAGGCCGGTGTCCTCCGCGATGACCTCGCAGATCGCCTCCGCGCACTCCAGCGTCACCTTGTCCACGCGCTCGCGGACCGCGGGCTCGTTCGTCAGGTCCGACTCGAAGACCAGGCGGAACGCGCCGCCGTCGTCCTCGACGTACCCGAAGTAGGCGTCCATCGTCGCGCCGACGCGCTGCTTGTTGTCCGTCGTCGACGCGAGCGCCGCGCGCACCGCCTGCAGCAGGTTCTCGCAGTGCTGGTCGAGCAGGGCCAGATAGAGGTCGAGCTTGCCGGGGAAGTGCTGGTAGAGCACCGGCTTGCTGACGCCGGCCCGCTCGGCGATGTCGTCCATGGCCGCCGCGTGGTACCCCTGGGCCACGAAGACCTCCTGGGCCGCGCCCAGAAGCTGATTGCGTCGGGCACGGCGCGGCAGGCGTGTGCCCCGCGGGCGCGCCGCCTCTGTCTGCTCGATGGCTGTCACGCCGCCTCCCAAAGTCGTCCTTGTGCTGCGGTGTGCGCCGCGACGCCATCGTACTTTTCGGTAACTGTGATGTGCGCGGTGCGAGCGCAGAATTTCACGGACTGGATGCCCTCGACAGATCTGCGCACCCGTGCGTAGCAGGGCAAACACGGGCAGCTGTGTGTTTGTCGGCCGCCTCGGATCAGCGGTAGTCGTCCTCGTCGAGGGACACCACGCGTGCCTGCTCGGCCAGATCGGCCACATTGGCGGTGTCGGAATCGAGGCCCTGGAGGGAGTCGTCCCGCTCGGGGGTGAGGTCGGTGTGCTGCTCCGCGGAGTCGGCTTCGGGGGTCTCCGGGCTGCTCTCGTCCCCGTTTCCCTCGTCCTGGAAGGTCTCGGGGTCGGTGGGGTCGACGGTCATGTGGACTCCTTGGCTCGCTTGTCTACGAGCCTAGGGAAGAGGCGCGGTGGCCGCTACGCGATCTGTACGGGATCTGTGATGCCGAACACGCGATCCCACGCGTGATCGTCTCGTAACATTGCCCGCATGCCTTCGACCGAGTTGCCGCACGTGCTGGCCGCCGTCGCCGCCCCCAAGCCGGGCGCCGTCGCCGTCGCCGAGGGCGAGCGGCTCTCCTCGGTCGCGCTGCCCGGGCTCACCCTCAACGTGCGCTCGCGCCCGTCGGTGCGCCCCGGACTGCCGCCCGCGCTGTACGTGCACGGGCTCGGCGGATCCTCGCAGAACTGGTCCGCGCTGATGCCGCTGCTCGAGGACGTCGTGGACTGCGAGGCCCTCGACCTGCCCGGCTTCGGGGACTCGCCGCCGCCGGACGACGGCGACTACTCGGTCACCGGGCACGCCCGCGCGGTCATCCGTCATCTGGACGCCGCCGGGCGCGGCCCCGTGCACCTGGTCGCCAATTCGATGGGCGGCGCCGTGTCGACCCGCGTCGCCGCGGTCCGGCCGGACCTGGTGCGCACGCTCACGCTGATCTCGCCCGCGCTGCCCGAGCTGCGGGTGCAGCGCACGGCGATGCCCACGGGGCTGCTCGCGGTGCCCGGCGTCGCGGGCCTGTTCACGCGGCTCACCAAGGACTGGACGGCCGAGCAGCGGGTGCGCGGCGTGCTCGGGCTCTGTTACGGCGATCCGGGGCGGGTCACGCCCGAGGGTTTCCGGGCGGCCGTGCGCGAGATGGAGCGGCGCCTCGCCCTGCCGTACTTCTGGGACGCGATGGCCCGGTCGGCCCGCGGCATCGTGAACGCGTACACCCTCGGCGGCCAGCACGGCCTGTGGCGGCAGGCCGAGCGGGTGCTCGCGCCGACCCTGCTCGTGTACGGCGGCCGGGACCAGCTCGTGTCGTACCGCATGGCGCGCAAGGCGTCGGCCGCCTTCCGCTACTCCCGGCTGCTCACGCTGCCCGACGCGGGGCACGTGGCGATGATGGAGCATCCGGAGACCGTCGCCGCCGCGATGCGTGAACTTCTGGCCGATACAGGGGAGTTGGCCGGTCCGGATGAGTTGAGCGAGACGCCTGGTGTGCGCGATGGTGGCCGTGTGAGTGACCATCGCGATTCGGGTTCGAGGAGCTGAGGCGCCGCGTGGGACGTCATAGCCGCCGCGGCCCCGCCGCGAAATCGGACACCACAAGCCCCTCCGGCATAGGGGGCACCACCCCCGAGCCCCGGCCGGCCCAGGCACCCCCGTCGGCTCCGGCCGCCCCCGCGCAGGCCGGCGGCTCCGGCCGTCGTAGACGCGGTACGACCCCGGACGGCACGCCCGCGCACGGCATCCCGCAGCCCCTGCCTTCGTACGGCACCCCGCCGCACGGAATGCCCCGGCAGACCCCGCCCCACGGCGACCCCGCGCACACCCCGGCCCACGGGTTCCCCCAGCACACGCCTCCGCACGGAGTCCCGCAGCACACACCCCCGCACGGCGTGCCCCAGCACACCCCGTCGCACGGCGTCCCCCGCCAGACCCCGCCCGGCGGCATCCCGCACGTCCGCGGCGGCCACCCCGAGCAGCGGGAGGCCGGGGGCGGCTGGGGCGAGGTCGGGGGCGCGGCGGCCGGGTCCCGGATGGGCGCCGGGTACGGCGTCGTGCCGCCGGGGACGCGCGGGCCGGGGCCCCGGCGTGACTACATGGACGCCTTCGACGACACCGGCGCGTCCGGTGTCGTCGGTTCTCACGGCGCACTCGGTGAACTCGGCGAAGTCGGCGAACTCGACGCCCCGGACGACAGGGACCTCTTCGCCGCCCGTGCGGTGCCCCCGCGGCGCACCCCGCCCCGCGACCCGTACGAGTCCGTGACGACCTGGGAGTCCGACGGCTTCGACGGCGGTGACGGCGGCGCCGACGTCGACGACGCCGATCCGTACGGCGACGACGACGGCGGGCCCGGCGCCCGTACCGCCAAGGGCCGGGAGAAGAACCGCGGCCGCACCGTCACCGGCATCGCCGCCGCGGCCGTCACCACCGTCCTCGCCGTCATCGTCGCCGGTCAGGTCGCCGACGGCGGCAACGACGACGGCCAGCCCGCTCAGGCCGCGGACAAGGGGAGCGAGAACCGCGACGGCCGCGACCCGGCGTCCCGCTCGGACGACCGGCCGACGCCGTCCAAGCCCGCGCAGCCCGGCCCGGCAACGTACGAAGAGAAAATGGGCAAGAAATATCCGCTGGACGCGAAACTCGCCGCGTCCGGGGATTTCGACGCCATCCGCGGATTCGACAAGGCGCCGGGCAAGGGGCAGAAATTCCGCTACCGCGTCGACGTCGAGAAGGGCATGGGCCTCGACGGCACCCTGTTCGCGCAGGCCGTGCAGAAGACCCTGAACGACAAGCGGAGTTGGGCGCACGGCGGCGGCCGTACCTTCGAGCGGATCTCCTCCGGGAAACCCGACTTCGTCATCACGCTGGCCAGCCCGGTGACCACCGCGAAATGGTGCGCCAAATCCGGACTCGACACGCTGCAGCAGAATGTGTCCTGCGATTCCGCCTCCACCGAGCGCGTCATGATCAACGCCTATCGGTGGGCCCGCGGCGCCAAGACCTACGGCGACCGCATCCACCCGTACCGACAGATGCTCATCAACCACGAGGTCGGCCACCGGCTCGGCTACGGCCACGTCGACTGCCGCCGCGACGGCGAGCTGGCGCCGGTCATGCAGCAGCAGACCAAGTTCCTCGACCACGACGGAATCCGCTGCAAGGCCAACCCCTGGGCGTTCCCGGAGAGTTGAGCCCGTCCCGGCACCGGGACGGGGGACGAACCGGGCATCGCGTTGACTTTCCGCGCGGCATCGTCCATATTTCTCCGCATGTCGATCCGTCACGCCTCCGTGAGCGCCGCCCTTGAGCTGGCGCTGTTCGGCGTGACCGCGCTCTGCGTGGCCGACATTCACTGTCGCTGACGCCCGCCCCCGGCGAGTGCGTCGCTTCTGCTTCGTTTTTCTCGGCTCTGCCGCATTTCTCCCCGCCGTGTGCCCGGACCGCCTTCGGCCGGTGCGCGCGGCGGGCCGCGGCAGGCCCGAAGCCGCGCTCGGCGTGCGTCGCCCTGGGTGGGCTCTCGCGAATCCTTGAATCTTTCTCTTTCGCTTTCCGAGAGGCACTCCGATGCGTCTGCGTCGTCAGAAGTCCGTCATATCCCGTCGCGTGGCTGTGGCATCCGCCAGCCTGGTCGTGCTGTCCGTCGGCGCCGCGGCCTGCGCGGGCCCGGACGGCAAGAACGAGGCGGGCGGCGGCGGCAAGCCGCAGCGGGGCGGCACGCTCACCGTCCTCAACAGCAGTCCGCAGAGCGACTTCGACCCGGCGCGCCTCTACACCTCCGGCGGCGGCAACGTACCGAGCCTCGTCTTCCGCACCCTGACCACCCGCAACCGCGAGGACGGCGCCGAGGGCACCAAGGTCGTCCCCGACCTCGCCGAGGGCCTCGGCAAGCCGAGCAAGAACGCCACGGTGTGGACGTACGAGATCAAGAAGGGCGTGAAGTTCGAGGACGGCACGCCGGTCACCACCAAGGACATCAAGTACGGCATCGAGCGCTCCTTCGCCGCCGAACTGTCCGGCGGCGCGCCCTTCCTGCGGGACTGGCTCATCGGGGGCGACAAGTACCAGGGCCCCTACAAGGACAAGAAGGGCCTCGACTCCGTCGAGACGCCGAACGACCACACGATCGTCTTCCGTCTGAACAAGCCCGTCGGTGACTTCGACTACGTGGCCACGCAGACGTCGTTCGCGCCCGTCCCGAAGGCCAAGGACAAGGGCACCAAGTACGAGGAGCACCCGGTCTCGACCGGCCCCTACAAGGTCGTCAGGAACAGCGGCGACGGCGAGCGGCTCCAGCTGGAGCGCAACCCGCACTGGTCACCGAAGACCGACGCCGAGCGCAAGGCCTACCCCGACAAGATCGACGTGCGCTCCGGCCTCAACTCGTCCGTCATCAACCAGCGGCTCTCCGCGAGCCAGGGCGCCGACGCCGCCGCGATCACCACCGACACCAACCTCGGGCCCGCCGAACTCGCCAAGGTCACCGGCGACAAGAAGCTCGCCGCGCAGGTCGGCACCGGCCACTTCGGCTACACCAACTACCTCGCCTTCAACCCGAAGGTGAAGCCGTTCGACGACCCGAAGGTCCGCCAGGCCATCGCCTACGCCGTCGACCGCACCTCGGTCGTCAACGCCGCCGGCGGCTCCTCGCTCGCCGAGCCCGCCACCACCTTCCTGCCGAACCAGGAATCCTTCGGATACACGAAGTTCGACCACTTCCCTGCGGGCGCCTCCGGCAACGCCGAGAAGGCCAAGGAGCTCCTGAAGGCGGCCGGTCACAAGGACGGCCTGACCATCACGCTGACGCACTCCAACGACAAGAACTTCGAGACCAGCCCGGAGATCGCCACCGCACTCCAGGACGCCCTGAAGAAGGCCGGCATCACCGTCAAGCTCCAGGGCCTGGAGGACAACGACTACGAGGACAAGGTCCACGACGCCAAGGACGAGCCCGGCCTGTTCCTCGCCCACTGGGGTGCCGACTGGCCCTCCGGCGGTCCCTTCCTCGCCCCGATCTTCGACGGCCGCCAGATCGTCAAGGACGGCTACAACTTCAACTCCAGCTTCCTGAACGACGCTTCGGTCAACAAGGAGATCGACGAGATCAACAAGCTGACCGACCACGCCGCCGCCGCGAAGCGCTGGGGCGCCCTCGACAAGAAGATCGGCGCCAAGGCCCTGAACGTGCCGCTGTTCCACCCCGTCTACAAGCGCCTGTACGGCAAGGACGTCAAGAACGTCGTGATCAGTGACTGGACGGGCGTCCTCGACGTCTCCCAGGTCGCGGTCAAGTAGCACGGCACCCGAAGCACGGATTCAGGTCAATCTGTCATGAGTGAGGCCCTGTTGGCCTCGGAGACCCCGGGGGCGGGTGGCCCCACCGCCCCCGCCCCCCCCGCCCGCGCCCGGCACTTGTGGGGGCGGCTGCGCCCCCCGGCCCCCCCCCGCCGGGCGGCGGCCCGGGGCGCCCAGCACGGGCGGGGAC
>NZ_JBHXTE010000022.1:115509-167964 GCF_042677545.1 Streptomyces sp. NPDC127108
GGGGGGGGGGGGGGGGGGGGGCCCACCCCCCCCCCCGCCCCCGCCTCCGGAGCCCGTCAGTTCTGGCGGCGGCTGCGCACGCAGCGCGCCGCCCTCGTCGCGGCGGCCGTCGTCGCGCTGCTCGTCCTGGTCGCGCTCGCCGCGCCCCTGCTCACCGCCCTGGAGGGCCAGGACCCCACCTCGTACCACCCCGGCCTCGTCGACTCCGCCCGCGGCGGCGTGCCCGTCGGCTCGTTCGGCGGGATCAGCGCCGACCACTGGCTCGGCGTCGAACCGCAGACCGGCCGCGACCTGTTCGCACGGCTCGTGTACGGCGCCCGGGTGTCCCTCGGCGTCGCCGTCGTCGCCACGCTCCTCCAGGTCGCCCTCGGCGTCGTCGTCGGGCTCGCCAGCGGCCTCGGCGGGCGCTGGCTCGACCAGACGCTCAGCCGCGCCACCGACGTCATGGTGGCACTGCCCCTGATGGTCCTCGCGCTCGCGCTGCTCGCCGTCGTGCCGAGCGGCTTCCCGCGGCCGGTGCTCGTCGCGCTGGTCGTCGGGTTGGTGGGCTGGGGCGGGATCGCGAAGGTCGTGCGCGCCAAGACCATCTCGCTGAAGTCCCTCGACCACGTGGCGGCGGCCCGGCTCAGCGGCTGGGGCGGCGCGCGGATCGCCCGCCGCGAGCTGCTGCCCGCGCTCGCCGCGCCCGTCATCACGTACGCGGCGCTGCTCGTCCCCACGAACATCACCGTCGAGGCGGCCCTGTCCTTCCTCGGCGTCGGCGTCAAACCGCCCACCGCGTCCTGGGGACAGATGCTCACCTCGGCCGACGTCTGGTACCAGGCGGCCCCGCAGTACCTGCTGCTGCCCGCCGCCGCCCTGTTCGTGACCGTGCTCGCGCTGACCGTCCTCGGCGACGGGGTGCGCACGGCCCTCGACCCGCGGGCGGCGTCCCGGCTGCGGATCGGCACCGGCCGGAAGCGGGAGGGCGCGTCGTGACCGCAACCCTCTCCGCCTCCGTGGCCACCAAGGCCCGTGGTTCGCTCGGCGGTCTGCTCGGCGGCGGCTTCACCGGCTTCGTCCTGCGCCGTCTCCTCGGCGTCCTCGTCACGCTCTTCGTGCTGTCGGCGTTCATCTACGCCGTCTTCTACGTCGCGCCCGGCGACGTCGCCCAGATCACCTGCGGCCCGCGCTGCTCGCCCGCCCAGGTGCAGCAGGTCTCGGACCAACTGCGGCTCGACGACCCGCTGTACACGCGCTACCTGGAGTTCCTGCGCGGCATCCTCGTCGGCCACGACTACTCCACAGGAACGGGCGTGCTGCACTGCGACGCGCCCTGCCTCGGCCTGTCGTACCAGACCGACCAGCAGGTCACCGAGCTGATCCTGAACAAGGTGCCCGTCACGGCGTCGCTCGCGCTCGGCGCGATGGTGCTGTGGCTGATCCTCGGCGTCGGCACCGGCGTGCTCTCCGCCTGGCGGCGCGGCCGCCCGACCGAGCGCGTCCTGACCGCCGTCACCCTCGCGGGCACGGCCACGCCCGTGTTCGTGATCGGCCTGCTCCTGATGATCCTGGTCTGCGGCCAGCTGCAGTGGCTGCCGTTCCCGCAGTACGTGCCGTTCACGGAAGACCCCCAGCAGTGGGCGTGGAACCTGCTGCTTCCCTGGGTGTCGCTCGCGCTCATCGAGGCCGCCAAGTACGCCCGGCTCACCCGCGCCTCGATGCTGGAGACGCTCGCCGAGGACCATGTGCGCACCTTCCGCGCGTACGGGGTCAAGGAGCGGTCCATCGTCGGGCGGCACGCCCTGCGCGGCGCGCTCGCCCCCGTGATCGCGCTCAGCGCCAACGACTTCGGGTCGATGTTCGGCGGCGCGCTGCTCACCGAGACGCTGTTCGGCCTGCCCGGGCTCGGGCGCGAACTCGTGCACGCGGTCCGGGTCGTCGACCTGCCGGTGGTCGTCGGCATGGTCATGGTCACCGGATTCTTCGTGGTCCTCGCCAACGCCGTCGCGGACGTGCTGTACGCGGTGGCCGACCGACGGGTGGTGCTGTCATGAGCCCCGACCAGAGCCTCGTGCACGTGGACGGTCTGAGCGTCGAGTTCGGCGACGTGCGCGCCGTGGACTCGGTTTCCTTCACGCTGGAGCGCGGCGGGGCCCTCGGTCTCGTCGGCGAGTCCGGATCCGGCAAGTCGACCGTCGCGTCCGCGCTGCTCGGGCTCCACCGGGACACGGGCGCCCGCGTGACGGGTTCCGTACGCGTCGGCGGCGCCGACGTCGGCGCCGCCACGGACGCCGAACTGCGCCGACTGCGCGGCCCGGTCGCCGCGATGGTCTTCCAGGACCCGCTGTCCTCGTTGGACCCGTACTACGCGGTGGGCGACCAGATCGCCGAGGTGTACCGGACGCACTCCAGGGCCTCCCGGCGCGCCGCCCGGGCCCGTGCCGTCGAGGTGCTCGACCGCGTCGGGATCCCCGACGCGCCGCGCCGCGCCCGGTCCCGCCCGCACGAGTTCAGCGGCGGCATGCGCCAGCGCGCCCTGATCGCCATGGCGCTCGCCTGCGAACCCGACCTGCTCATCGCCGACGAGCCCACGACCGCCCTCGACGTGACCGTCCAGGCGCAGATCCTCGACCTGCTGCACGGCCTTCGCGAGGAGACCGGCATGGGTCTGCTCCTGGTCACCCACGACGTGGGCGTCGCCGCGGAGAGCGTGGACGACGTGCTCGTCATGCGCCACGGCCGCGTGGTGGAGCGCGGGGGCGTCGCGCAGGTGCTCGGCTCGCCCCGGGAGGCGTACACCAAGGACCTCCTGAGCGCGGTGCCACGGGTGGACGCGGCCCGCGGGAGGCGTCCCGCGGACGGCGCCGACGACGCCGAGGGCGAGGTGGTGGTCGAGGCCGACGGGCTGCGGCGCGAGTTCGGCCGCGGCAGGCGTGCCTTCGCGGCCGTCGACGGGGTGTCGCTCAGCGTGCGGCGCGGCGAGACGCTCGGCGTCGTCGGCGAGAGCGGCAGCGGCAAGACGACCCTCGGCCGGATGCTCGTCGGCCTTCTCGAACCGACGGCCGGGCAACTCCGCTACGGGGGTGCGGAGAAGCAGGCCAAGGGCGTCGTGCCGGGCGTGCAGATGGTGTTCCAGGACCCCGTCTCCTCGCTCAACCCGCGCCGCTCGGTCGGCGAGTCCATCGCCGATCCGCTGAGGGCGCGGGGCGACCGCGACGAGGACGCGATCCGCACCCGCGTACGCGACCTGATGACGCGGGTCGGGCTCGACCCCGCGCACTACGGCCGCTACCCGCACGAGTTCAGCGGCGGCCAGCGCCAGCGCGTCGGCATCGCCAGGGCGCTCGCCGCCGAGCCCCGCCTCATCGTGTGCGACGAACCGGTCTCCGCCCTGGACGTCACCACGCAGGCGCAGGTCACGGCGCTCCTCGCCGAACTGCAGCGGGAGCTGGGGCTCGCCCTCGTCTTCGTCGCGCACGACCTGGCGGTGGTACGTCAGGTCAGCGACAAGGTCGCGGTGATGCGGCGCGGACGGATCGTCGAGTACGGCTCCGTGGACGAGGTGTACGGAGCGCCCAAGGACCCGTACACCCGGCAGCTGCTCGCCGCCGTGCCCGCGCTCGACCCGGCGGCCGCGCAGGAGCGACGGGCGGCGCGTCGGAGCGTGGCGGCCGCCGCACGGGAGGCGCGCGCGGCGGGCACGGAGGGCGCAGAGAGCGCGGAGGGTGGCGAGGGCGGCGGCACCGGCAAGGAGCTGGCCGCAGCGTGACACTCCGTGAGGGCATGCCGGGTGGATTCTGGTTTCTTGCGGCTTTTGCTGCGCTGTAAGCCAGTAGTACGTCCGCTATAGCGCGACGGAACGCTACCGGCGCGGGAAAGTTACGGCTCTTCACCCCTTCTGGTGGCGCGATGGACAACCGTCCGTCGCGCCACCGTCATGTCCGCATACGTTCGTCCCGCTGCGAGCCGTCGGCCCAACGGCGGCTCCCCATATGGCAGATCGGGGGTGCACGCGTGCGCATAGGACTGCTTACGGAGGGTGGTTATCCGTATGTGGACGGTGAGGCCAGGCTCTGGTGCGACCGGCTCGTGCGCGGGCTCGGGCAGCACGAGTTCGACGTGTACGCACTGAGCCGCAGCGAGCGGCAGGAGGCTCGCGGGTGGGTGGCGCTGCCGCCGCAGGTGCGACGGGTGCGGAGCGCTCCGCTGTGGGGAGTGGGGGGTTCGGCGGCCGGGGGTGCGGTGCGGGTCGGTGGCGGGTCGGGCGCCGGTGGTGGGTCCGGGGCCGGTGGCTTCGGGTCCCATGCCTCCGCGTTCGGCTCCGGTTCCGCGTTCGGCTCCGGCTCCGGTTCCGGGTTCGGGCTCGGGTGGAGGGCCCGGCGGAGGTTCGCCGACAGCTTCGGTGAGCTGGCGCGGGCGGTGTGTTCGGGGGCCGGGACGGAGCCGGGAAGCGGGGCGGGCCCGGGGGAGCAGGATGGCTCCGCCCAGTTGGCGGACCGTTTCGGCAGTGCCCTGTACGAGCTCGCCGACCTCGCCCGGGACACCGGAGGCCTCGGCGGTGCCCTGCGCTCCGAGGCCGCCGTTCGCGCCCTGGAGGGCGCCTGCCGCGCGCCGGGCGCGTTGCGCGTCGCGCGCGCCGCCCGGGTGCCGGATCTCCTCGCCGTCGCGGACCGCCTGGAGCGTGTGCTGCGCCCGCTGTCCCTCGACTGGTACGGGGACGACGACCTCGGCGCGGTCGACGTCTGCCACGCCACGGCGGGCGGCGGCGCCGCGCTGCCCGGGCTGCTCGCCAAGCACTTCGCGGGGGTGCCGCTCCTTGTCACCGAGTACGGGGTGCAGCTTCGGGCGCACTATTTGGCGGGTGCGGGTGCGGGTGCGGGTGCGGGTGCGGGTTCTGGTGTCGGGTCCGGTGCCGGGGGCAGTGTCGGTGCCGGTGGTGTCGGCTCCGGTGCGGTTGGTTCGGCCGGTGTCGGTGGTTCGGCCGGGGCTGGTGGTGGGACCGGTGGTGGCGGTGACGCGGGGCTTGCCGCGCCCGCCCGCGCCCTGCTCGCCTCCTTCCACGGCCGCCTCGCCGCCGAGGTGTACCGGCAGGCCGCCCTCATCACCCCCGGCAACGCGCACGCGCGCCGCTGGCAGGAACGGTGCGGCGCCGACCGGGCCAAGCTGCGCACGGTCTACCCGGGGCTGCCCGCGGCCCGCTTCGGCGAGGTCGGCGAGCGCGAGGACCCGGGCGAGCCCGAGACCCTGATCTGGGTCGGCCGCGTCGAACCGGCGAAGGACCTGATCTCGCTCCTGCACGCCTTCGCCGAGGTCCGCAAGGAGGAGCCCAAGGCGCGCCTGCGTATAGTCGGCGCCCTCGCGGACGGTCCCGAGGCGGCCGCCTACCTCGCGCACTGCCGCGCCCTCGCCGCGCAGCTCTTCCCCGACGAGGCCGACGGCGCGCACGCGGTCGGCCACAACCCCGTGTCCTTCGAGGAGATCGGCGGCCCGGAGCTGCCCGACCTCCCGGACGCGTACGCGGCGGCCGGAGTGGTCGTCCTGTCCAGCGTCGTCGAGGGCTTCCCGATCAGCCTCATCGAGGCGATGCTCTGCGGGCGCGCGACCGTCTCGACGGACGTCGGCGCCGTGGTCGAGGTCATCGGCGGCACGGGGCTCGTGGTGCCGCCACGCAATCCGCGGGCGCTCGCTCAGGCCTGCGTGGCGCTCCTGCGCGACCCCGAGCGCCGTGCGCGCCTGGGGGCGGCGGCGCGGGCACGGGCCCTGGAACTCTTCACCGTCGAGCAGAACCTCGCAGCATTTAACGGCATTTACCTGGAGATCGTCTCGCACTGCCCAGCCCGCCGTGAGGCCGTGAACGCCGCGGGCGAGCCCGTGCCGTTCGCGCGCCCCGCCGAGGCGTACGTGCCGGGGCGGTGGGCCGCGGGCGGCTCGGTGAACACCGGGACGGGCGAGACGGGCGGGGCGAGCGGGACGGGCGGAGCTGCCGGTGTGTCCGGGGCGCCCTGGCCGGGCGCCGCCTCCGGTGTGCCCGCAGCCGCTCCCGCGCCCGCCCCGAGCTGGGTCGCGGCGCGCCAACCCCGACAACAGGGCGGCGGACGGCCCGGGTTGGGACTCGGGTTCAGGGAGGCGCTGTCATGACGGGACGGCCGGAACGGTCGGTGGACGTGCCTCGGGCGCCGGGTGGCGCGGGGGGCTGGGACGCGCGGTCGGCGGAGTTGGCGGGCGGGGCGGCGGAGGGTGCGGGAGCGGGGGAGGGCATGCCCGGCGCGAGCGGCGGAACGGTTCCCGTACGGGATTCCGCAGTGACCCCCGTACGGAATCCCGTACAGGATCCCGCACCGCCCCCCGCATCCCCTGCTCAACCACCCACGACAGGCCCTCGCCGCGCCCCCGTCGACCCGGTGAAGGCGCTGATGCACCGGCACCGCGACCTGTGCGAGCGCGCCGTGGACCCGCTGGAGATCGCGGCGGGCCTGGAGGCGCACGGGGTCACCGACCGGACGGCCGCGCGGTTCCGGCACCGCGACGTGTTCGCGCTCGCGGAGGAGATGTACGCGCGCGTGCCGCAGGACAGCGCGGAGTGGGACGCCCTCGCCGACGACACCCGCGTACGCGGTGATGCCACTGCTCAAGTACCGCCCGGGTGGGCCATGTTCGCGCTGCTGCCCGGCGCCGCCTGCGCGCTCGCCGTCGCGGGGTTCGGCCTCGTCGAGGGGCGCCCGCGCCTCGCTGTGGTCCTCGGCGGCGCCCTCGCCGTGGCGGCGGCCGCGGGGATCGCCCTGCGGCACGGCCCGCTGCGCGCCGCGCTCCCCGCCACCCGGCCCACGCACTCGTGGGCGTGCTGGCTTCTCGCGTACGCCCTGCTCGGCGACGGACTGCTGCGGGCGGCCGTGTCCGGCGGTCCCGACGGGCCCTGGGCGCCGTCGGCCGCAGCGGCCCTCGTCCTCGCGGGCGCCGTCGCCCCCGGGGCGTGGTGCGCACGGATCTTCGCGGTACGGGCGGGCGGCAGGCTCGGCGCGAGCCGCGGCCTCGCCGAATTCGCCGCCTCCGTAAGGCCGTTGCTGATCGTCGTGTTCGCGCTGTTCCTGGGCGCGGTCGGCGCACTGGTCACCGGCGTCCGGGCGCTGCCCGTGCCGGGCCCGGGGACGGCACTCGCGGCGGTCGGGGCCGGTGCGCTCGCCGCGCTGCTGTGGCTCGGCCGGATGCTGCGCGCCCACGGCTCGCGGCGCGCGCCCGCCCTCGTGTACGCGACGGTCGGCGCGGCGCAGGCCGCGGCCGTGGCCCTGCTGTTCGCGGGCCGCCTGCCGGGCTGCGGGTTCCTGGCGGCGCCGGTGGAGGGCCTGGTCGACGCGGCGGGGACGGGGGCGCTCGCCGCGCTCACGTGCGCCATGGGCGCCACGGTGCTGCTGGCCCGTGCCGTCCGGGTCCTGGGGCGGGCTTCCGCCCATGCTGCGGCGGAGGGGGTCCTGTGAGCGCCCCATCGGTCCCACCCGCCCTACCGGCCCCACCCGGTCCCGTGGCCGCACCAGCCCCACCACCCCCGCTGCCCCGGCCCTCAGCCCCGCCTGGCTCACCGAGCCCGCCGGGCCCGCCCAGCCCATCCGGCTCACGCAGCCCGTCCGGGGCACACGGCCCGTCCGGCTCACCCAGCCTGTCCAGAGCACACGGCCCGTCCGGCTCACCGAGTCCATCCGGCTCACACAGCCCATCCGGCCCACCGAGCCCATCCGGCCCACCCAGCCCATCCGGCCCACCCAGCCCGCCCATGCCGTAGGACCACGCACTTCCACGCACCCGGCAACACCCCGAAGGAGAAGCACAGATGACCACCCCCACCTTCCGAGCGTCCGTCCCGGGAGCCGTCCGATGAGGGTGCTGCTGATCGGAGCCAACGGATACCTCGGCCGCTTCGTCGCCGACCGGCTGCTCGCCGACCCGGCCGTCCAGCTCACCGCGCTCGGCCGGGGCGACGACTCGGACGTACGGTTCGACCTCGCCAACGGCAGCCCCGGCGCGCTCACCCGCTTCCTGGACGCCGTGCACCCGGGCGTAGTCATCAACTGCGCCGGTGCCACCCGCGGCGGCGCCCGCGAGCTCACCCGGCACAACACCGTCGCCGTCGCCACCGTCTGCGAGGCCCTGCGCCGCAGCGGCTGCGGCGCCCGCCTGGTGCAGCTCGGCTGCGGCGCCGAGTACGGCCCGAGCCAGCCCGGCTCCTCGACGGCCGAGGACGCGGTCCCCCGGCCCGGCGGCCCGTACGGCGTCAGCAAGCTCGCCGCCACCGAACTCGTCCTCGGCTCCGGCCTCGACGCCGTCGTCCTGCGGGTGTTCTCGCCCGCCGGGCCCGGCACCCCCGCCGGATCACCGCTCGGCCGCCTCGCCGAGGCCATGCGGCGCGCCATGCAGTCCGGCGACGGCGAGCTCAAACTCGGCGGACTCGGCGTCCAGCGGGACTTCATCGACGTACGCGACATCGCCCGCGCCGTGCACGCCGCCTCCCTCTCCGCCGCCCAGGGCATCGTCAACATCGGCTCCGGTCGTGCCGTGCGGCTGCGGGACGCGGCGGCCGTCCTCGCCCGCGTCGCCGGATACGGCGGAGCGCTGCACGAACTCGACCAGCCCTCCGTCCGGCCCGTCATCGGCCACCCCCGCGTCGATCCGGACCACGCGGGCCCGACCGCGTACCCCTACCCCGACGGCTGCGGCAGCTGGCAGCAGGCCGACGTGCGCACCGCGCGCGACCGGCTCGGCTGGCGGCCCCGCATCAACCTCGAAGAGTCCCTGGCCGACATCTGGATGGAGGCGGCATGCCGCATCTGAGCAGCACGGCCGCCGGCGTCGCCCAGACCGACCTGCGCGTCGGATTCGGCGTCCCCGGCTTCGCCCACCCCCTGCTCGCGCCCACCGAATGGGCCGAACTCACCCGCCCGGGCACCCCTTTGCACTGGGTCGTCCTGAATGTCGACAATGGCCCCGGTGAACGACCCGACCCGCACTGCCTGGACGCGGCGGGACGGCTGCGGAACGCCGGAGTCCGAGTCCTCGGCCAGCTCGATGTGACGTACGGCGCACGCGGCTTCGGCGAGCTGGTCTCCGACGCCCACCGCTACCTCGACTGGTACCTCGTCGACGGCTTCTTCCTCGGCCGCTGCCCCACCGAACGCACCGCGCTCCCGGAGGTCGCGCGCACGGTCGCCACCCTGCGCGCCCTGCTGCGGGACGGGTCCGACGACGGCCACATCGTGTTCGGCCACGGCAGCCACCCGCACCCCGGATACGCCGACACCGCCGACCAGTTGGTGACCTTCGCCGGGCCCTGGAGCGACTACCGCTGGTCGCAGGTCGCCGAGTGGACCGCCGACCACCCACCCGAACGCTTCTGTCACCTCGTCCACGGCATGCCGCGCGGCCACCTCGACGAGGCCCTGCGCGTCGCCCGCTGGCAAGGAGCCTCGACGATCTACTTCACCGACCGCACCGACACCGGCCCGGTCGGCGACCCCTGGGAGTCGCTGCCCGGTTACTGGGACGAGATCGTCTCGCGGGTCGGACCTGGTGTCTCGGAATGAAGATGGCCGTGGCAGTGTTACCAGGAGAACTGATGTCCCCCAGCCCGGCCGCGGCGGGGTCGGGGGACCCCGATCGCACTTCCGACCAACGGAGTCCCCGTGTCGCTGCCACCCCTGGTCGAGCCAGCATCTGAGCTCACCGTCGACGAGGTCCGCAGGTACTCCCGCCACCTGATCATCCCCGACGTCGGGATGGACGGGCAGAAGCGGCTGAAGAACGCCAAGGTGCTCTGTGTGGGCGCCGGCGGCCTCGGGTCACCGGCGCTGATGTACCTCGCGGCGGCGGGCGTCGGCACCCTCGGCATCGTGGAGTTCGACGAGGTCGACGAGTCGAACCTGCAGCGCCAGATCATCCACAGCCAGGCCGACATCGGCCGCTCCAAGGCCGAGTCCGCGAAGGACTCGGTCCTCGGCATCAACCCGTACGTGAACGTGATCCTCCACGAAGAGCGGCTCGAGGCCGAGAACGTGATGGACATCTTCAGCCAGTACGACCTGATCGTCGACGGCACGGACAACTTCGCCACGCGCTACCTGGTCAACGACGCGTGCGTCCTGCTCAACAAGCCCTACGTCTGGGGCTCGATCTACCGCTTCGACGGCCAGGCCTCGGTCTTCTGGTCCGAGCACGGCCCCTGCTACCGCTGCCTGTACCCGGAGCCCCCGCCCCCCGGCATGGTCCCGTCCTGCGCCGAGGGCGGCGTGCTCGGCGTGCTCTGCGCCTCCATCGGCTCCATCCAGGTCAACGAGGCCATCAAGCTCCTCGCGGGCATCGGCGAGCCGCTCGTGGGCCGCCTGATGATCTACGACGCCCTGGAGATGCAGTACCGCCAGGTCAAGGTCCGCAAGGACCCGAACTGCGCGGTCTGCGGCGAGAACCCCACCGTCACCGAGCTCATCGACTACGAGGCCTTCTGCGGCGTCGTCTCCGAGGAGGCCCAGGAGGCCGCTGCCGGTTCGACGATCACTCCCAAGCAGCTCAAGGAGTGGATCGACGCCGACGAGAAGATCGAGATCATCGACGTCCGCGAGCCGAACGAGTACGAGATCGTCTCCATCCCGGGCGCCAAGCTGATCCCGAAGAACGAGTTCCTCATGGGCACCGCCCTGGAGACGCTGCCCCAGGACAAGAAGATCGTCTTGCATTGCAAGACGGGTGTCCGCAGTGCGGAAGTCCTCGCGGTGCTGAAGTCCGCGGGCTTCGCGGACGCGGTGCACGTCGGCGGCGGCGTGATCGGCTGGGTCAACCAGATCGAGCCCGAGAAGCCGGTCTACTAGAGCAGCCGGTCTGCTAGAGCAGTTGGAGCAGTTCCTCCGGGCCCCGCTCACCCTCGGGTGGGCGGGGCCTTCGGCTGCCCGGGCGCCGGGCGAGGGCCGGGCAGCCGGGCCCCGAGGCCTCAGGACTCGCACACCTTGTTGTCGTCCGGGACCTTGCCGTCGAGCAGGTAGTCGTTGATCGTGCCGTCCACGCAGTCGCTGCCGTTGCCGTACGCCCCGTGGCCTTCGCCCTTCCACGTCAGGTGCACGCCGACGCCCTTGCCCAGCTCGTCCGCCATCTTCCGCGCGCCCTCGTACGGCGTCGCCGGGTCGCCGGTGTTGCCGACGACGAGGACGGGGTCGGCGCCGGGGGCGCTCACCTCCGGGCTGTCGTGCAGCCCGGCCACCGGCCACTCGTGGCACCAGCCCGCCGTGTCCCAGCCCATGAACGTGCCGAACAGCGGGGATATCTCGCGGAACCGGTCGAGGCTCGCCTTCGCCTGCTCCGGCGTCGGCCGCTCCTTGCCGTCCCGGCAGGAGATCGCGCGCTGCGAATGGGCCTGCGTGCTGTAACGCCCGGACGCGTCCCGTTCGTTGTACGCGTCGGCCAGCTGCAGCAGGGCCGTGCCGTTGCCCTTCTCCGCCTCCTCCAGGGCGTTGGTCAGCGCGGGCCAGGTCTGCTTGCTGTACAGCGTGACCGTGATGCCGGTCGTCGCCAGGGACTCGCTGAGCTTCCGCCCGGGGGTGTCCGTGCGCAGCGGCTTCGCGTCGATGCGGCGCAGCAGGTCGACGATCTTCTTCGTGCCGGCCTTCGGGTCCTGGCCGTTGGCCTTCAGGTAGTTGTCGAGGGCGCGCTGGAAGCCGCGCGCCTGGTTCTCGGCGTGGCCGACCCCGCCCGCCGTCGGGTCCACCACCGCGTCGAGCGTGAGACGGCCGACCTTCTTGGGGAACAAGTGGGCGTACGTACCCCCGAGTTCGGTGCCGTACGAGATGCCGAAGTAGTGCAGCTTGGCGTCGCCGAGGACCTGGCGCATCACGTCCATGTCGCGGGCGGCCTCGGCCGTGGAGACGTGCGGGAGCAGCTTCTTCGCGGAGCGCGCGCAGCCCGCGCCGAAGTCCGCGGCGTCCTTGAAGTACGCCTTCTCCTCGGCCGGGGTGTCCGGGGTCAGGTCGGTCCGCTCCGCGGCCTGCGTCTCCTTGTCGCTGCGACAGCGCACGCCCTCGCTGGCGCCCACTCCGCGCGGGTCGAAGCTCACCAGGTCGTACCGCTCGCGCAGCTTGCTGTAGGAGTCGGCGAAGGACGGCAGCATGGAGACGCCGGAGCCGCCCGGGCCGCCGAAGTTGAACAGGAGCGAGCCGATGCGGTCGCCCTCGCCCGTGGACTTGGCGCGGATCAGCGCGACGCCGATGGTCTCGCCGTCCGGCTTCTCGTAGTCGAGGGGGACCTTGAGGGTCGCGCACTGCCACTCGTCGCCCGGCGCCGGGTCGCTGCCCGAGGCCTTGCAGCCGCCCCAGTCGAGCTTCTGCGTCGTGACGGCGGCGGGCAGCGTGGAGGAGGGGTCGGGGCGCGGCGCCGGGTCGGCCCTCGTGGGCCCCGGCCGCTTCCCGTCGGACCCGTCCTTGTCGTCGTCGGAGGAGCCACCGCATCCCACGGCGAGCCCGGCCACCAGAACCCCTGCGGCGGCCAGAGCTGCTGACCGTACGAAACGCGGCATGACGCTTCCCCCCTCGGAAGGCAGTCAGGCCATAGTAGGCACGGCCACTGACAAGGGCTCGGGCGGGCGGTCCCGAGCCCTCGTGCGGGCGGCCTCGACGCGTCGCGGCCGGTCAGGAGCAGACCGTGCCCGCCTTGGGCACCGTGCCGTTCAGGAGATAGCCGTCCACGGCGCCCCGCACGCACTTGTTCTTGCTGTCGTACGCCCCGTGCCCCTGGCCCTTGTACGTCAGCTCGACGCCGACGCCCTCGCCGAGCGAGTCGACCATCTTGCGCGCGCCCTCGTACGGCGTGGCCGGGTCGCCGGTGTTGCCGATGACGAGGACGGGCGCGGCGCCCGACGCGCTCACGTCCGGGTGGTCGGCGGCGCCCTCGACCGCCCAGTCGGCGCAGTTGACCATGCCCCAGGCCAGGTAGTCGCCGAACAGCGGTGAGGCCTCGCGGAACTCGGGCAGCTTCTTCTCGACGTCCTCGGGGGTGTAGCGCGGCTTGTCGTCGGCGCAGTTGATGGCGACGTTCGCGGCCTGGATGTTGCTGTACTCGCCGTTCTCGCTGCGCCCGTTCATGGAGTCGGACAGGACCATCAGGATCTTGCCGTCGCCGTCGTAGGCGTCCTCGAGGCCCTGGGTGAGATAGGGCCAGAAGTCCTTGGAGTACAGGGCCTGCGCGATGCCGTTCGTCGCCGCGGTCTGGGTCAGCTCGCGCGGCGGCAGGGCGGGCAGCGGCTTGCGGTCGAGGTCCTTCAGGAGCTTGGCGATGCGGTCCTTGACGTCCTGCTCGTCGTCGCCGACGGGGCAGTCCTCGACCTGCGACGCGCAGTCCTCGGCGAAGTTGTCGAGCGCCAGCTGGAAGCCCTTGGCCTGTCCGAGCGAGCCCTGTTCCGGCGTCTCGGTGGGGTCGACGACCGCGTCGAACACCGCGCGGCCCACGTTCTTGGGGAACAAGTGGGCGTACACGCCGCCGAGTTCGGTGCCGTAGGAGATGCCGAAGTAGTACAGCTTGTCGTCGCCGAGCACCTGGCGCATCAGGTCCATGTCGCGGGCCGCGTCGGTGGTGCGCACATGGGGGAGCACCTTCTCGGAGTTCTTCTCGCACGCCCCGTTGAAGCTCTTGACGTTGTCCATGAGCTTCTTGCGCTCGGCGGCGTCGTCGGGGGTCGCGTCCTGCTGGTAGTACGCGTCCAGCTGCTCGTCGTCCTCGCACTTCACGCCCGCGCTGCGGCCGACGCCTCGCGGGTCGAAGCTCACCAGGTCGTAGCGGGTGCGCAGCTTCGCGTAGTCCGTGCCGAACGCGGGCAGCGTGGTGACGCCCGAGCCGCCGGGACCGCCGAAGTTGAAGATCAGCGAGCCGATGCGCCGGTCCTTGTCGCCGCTGGCCTTCGCCCGGATCAGCGCGATGTCGACGGTGTCGCCCTTGGGCTCGTCCCAGTCGAGCGGCGCCTTCATGGTGGCGCACTGCCACTCGGCGCCGCCGGGCAGCGGCGAGGGCGCCTCACCGCCGCCCTCCGCGGCGGACGGGGCCGGGCAGTCCTTCCAGCTGAGCTTCTGGTCCGGCAGGGCCGCGCCCGAGGAGCCGGAGTCGGAGTCAGAGTCGCCGCACGCCGCGAGGGCGGCGGTCAGCAGGACGGCGGTGGCGGCCATGGCCTTGGCGCGCGGCGGGAGCTTGGGCATGGCTCCATCCTGCGGGGACGGCGGGCAGGGCGCTCGGGACGCGGGCCGTGCGGGTGACCTGCCGGGGTGCGGCCCGCCACGGAGGCCTGTGCCCGCGACAGGCCCTCAGCTGTGCCTACAACAGGCCCTTACGGGTCAGATGGTTGAAGAACAGCCACCCGGGGAGCACCGGCAGCCACAGCGTGAGCAGGCGGTACAGGAGCACGGCGGGCGCCGCCACGTCCTTCGGCACGCCCACCGCGATCAGGCCGAACGTCAGGGTCGCCTCGACCGCGCCGACGCCGCCCGGGGTGGGTGCCGCCGAGCCGAGCGCGTTGCCCGCGAGGAACACCACCGCGACGCTGGCCAGGCTCAGGGTGCCCATCTCCTCGCTGGCGAAGGCCCGCACCGAGGCGTCCAGACAGAGCACGAAGAGGAACGTCAGGAGCAGCATGCCGCCGATGCCGGTGAGCAGCTTCTGGGGCCGCTGCAGGACGTCGAGCATGCGCGGCACGACACCCGCGAACAGCGACCGCACGCGCGTGACGACGAACTTCCGCAGGAACGGGATGGCGGTCACCACCAGGACGAGCACCGCGACCGTCAGCAGGCCGGCGATGACCGTACGGGACGGCGTCAGCGTCGGCGTCTTCTGCGTGCCGGTGACGTACCCGAAGATCAGCAGCAGCAGGATGTGCGAGCCGAGGCCGAAGAGCTGCGAGGCGCCGACGCTCGCCACCGCGAGCCCCGAGCGCACTCCCGAGCGCTGGAGGAAGCGGGTGTTGAGCGCCACGCCGCCCACCGCCGCGGGCGCCACGATCTTCACGAACGACCCGGCGACCTGCGCGGACACGGCCCGCAGGAACGGCACCCGCTCCGGCACGAAGCCCAGCAGGCTCATCGCCGCGGCGAAGTAGCTGAGCGCCGAGAACGCCACCGCGGCGGCGACCCAGCCCCACTCGGCCTCTCCGAAGATGGTGCCGAAGTCGATGTGCGTGAGCTGCGACAGCAGGAAGTACGCGCCGAAGGCACCGGCGATGAAGCTGATCAGCGTGCGCGGCCTGATCCGTTCCAGCTGCGCCGGCTCCACGGGGGCCGTCGGCCGGATCAGCAGCACCTGGTGGCGGATCTGCGTGAGCAGGTCCTCCTCGCGCGCCTGCTCCAGGGCCTCGTCTATGGCCTGCTTCTCGGCCTGCTTCTCCGCGCGCAGGGACTTGCGGGGATGGACCGTCTCGGTCCTGCGGGCGGCCGTCGGGTCCGCGGTGCGGGCGGCGATCGGTTCCGTCTTGCGGACGGCGATGGGGTCGTCGGCGCGGGTGGTGGCGGGGTCGGGGGTGACGGTGGCTTCTGTGCCCTCGGCCGCGGGGGCTGCCGAGGTCGCGGGGGCTGTGGCTGCGGTGGTCGCGGCGGCTGTGGTGGCTGCGGGTGTGGCTTCCGCGCTCTGTGCGCCCTCTGCGCCCTCTGCGCCCTCTGCGCCCTCTGCGCTCTCGGCCTCCGTGCGGGCCGCCTTCGCCTTGCGCGAGGCCTCCAGGACGGCGTCCCGCTCCCGCTGGGCGCGCTCGCGGGCCCGCTTGCGCAGCGTCCCGCGCGTGGAGCGGGTCAGCGCGATCGGCTGGAGCAGCGGCAGACAGTCCGCCACGGCGTCCGGGCCGAGGACCTCGACGGCCGTGGCGACCGCGCGCTCCGCGCCGACCCGCAGGCCGAACGCCGTCAGGAGCTGCGCGATGTCCATGCGGAGGACCAGGTCACCGGCCGCGATCTCACCGCCCCGCAGGTCCGTCAGGATCACCGTGCCGGAACGATCCACCAGGATCGCGTCACCCGCGAGCCTGCGGTGCGCGATCCGGCGCGACTGGAGCGCCTTGACCTGCCGCCAGGTGTCGCACAGCAGCTCGTCGGTGAGGGCCGCGTCCGGCAGCGAGTCCAGGGAGCGGCCGCCCGTGTGCTCGTACACGAGGATGACGGCGTCGGGGCCCAGCTCGGAGGTGGCGATGAGTTTGGGCGCGTTCGCCCCGGCCGCGATCGCCGCGTACGCGAGCAGGGCCTCCTGCTCCAGGGCCTGGCGCAGCGACTGGAGGCTGCGGCGCTGGGTGATGCCGCGCAGCGTGAGCCTGCGCCACACCCGGTAGAAGAAGCCCTGCGCCTGTTGCTCGCGGTCGATGACCGTGACGTCCAGGGGTGGGCCGTCCTCCAGGGTCACGAAGTAGCGTCTGCCGCGGTTGTCCTGGTCGGAGGCGTCGCCGGACTCCTCGCGGGCCGCGCTCACCGGCCGGAAGCCGACGTGCCTGAGGCCCGCGAGCAGCGTCTGGCCGGTGGGCTGCACGTTCGGCGAGCCGACCGCGTACAGCGTGCCGTAGGCGACGGTCCAGCCGATGAGCACCGTCAGGATGATCGAGAACGGTGTCGTGTTGCCCGACACCAGCATCGTGAAGGCTTCGAGCAGCAGCACCACGAGCAGGACGACGCGCCAGCGCGGCCTGCGGGACATGCCCACGGCCGTCATGTACGCGATGACCGGCGCGAGATAGCCGTGCACCGGGTCCGTGAGCGAGTTGATGTCACCCGGCGAGGGCTGGGTGAGGGCGTCCTGGATGGACTCCGGGGCCGCCTTGGCCACCCACAGGTCGGTGGCCAGGGTCACGCCGTGCGCGAGCACGGCCGCGAGGACCCCGTCGGCGATGCGCAGCCCGTCGCGTTTGATCAGGCGCTCGATCGCGAACGCCACCGGGACGAGCAGCACCCCGATGCTCGCGGTGAGCCCCGCCAGCTTCATCAGGAGGTCCGGGGGTTCGCCCGTGCCCGCGTTGATGTCCTGCTCCAGGCCCGACGTGGTGCCGTGCGCGAACGCGGAGATCAGGAGCAGCGCGGCGATCGCCAGGATGCCGACGAGCAGCCGCATGAGGTCGGAGGGGCGGTGCACGCGCGCGGGGAGGAGGGGTTCGTCGCCCTCCACGCGCTCGGAGTGGGCGTCCTCGTCGACCTCGACGCAGTCGAGGTGCGTGGTGGGCTCCGGTGACGCGTCGTGGGACGTGCCGGGAGAGTCGTGGGACGTGCCGGGAGACTCGTCGTGGGGCTTCACGACCAGCTCATCGGCGTCCGGGCGCGCGGTGTCCGCAGAGGTGCCAGCCGTCTTGTCGGAATGCACGCCCTGCTGCTCCGTCGCCTCTTCTTGATCTCGTATCACCAGTCACCGCCCGCACGATGGTGGCATGCCACGCTGACAACGGGGGTCATCAGGGGGCAATCCGGGGGCGCGAAACGGTCACGATTTGCCACTTCGTCCCTCGTCGCACGCCCTACCGCACCCTCTGTCGCGGAGCCGTCACCATGTCGGTGCCATGCGGCAGGATGGGCCGGATGAGCGAGGAGAGCCGACCGGAACCGGAGCTGGTGGACCACCCCGACGTACCCGAGTACCCCGAGTACGCGGAACGGGTCCTCGATGTGGCGGAGCGCATTCCGCCGGGCCGCGTGATGACGTACGGCGATGTCGCCGAGTGGTTGGAGGAGGGCGGCCCGCGCCAGGTCGGCCGGGTGATGGCGCTCTACGGCGGCGCGGTGCCGTGGTGGCGCGTGGTGCGCTCGGACGGCGTGCTGCTGCCCGGTCACGAACTGCGGGCCCTGGAGGCCTACCGCGCGGAGGGCACGCCGCTGCGGGAGGCGGGCCGGGCGTCCGAGCGGAGCATGCCGCGCCTGGACATGCGCAGGGCGCGCTGGGACGGCGGCGCGGTGGCCGCGGCGGACGTGACGGACACGACAGACGCGGCTGCCGTGACAGACGCGGCTCCGGAGGCTCACACCTGACAGCTTCCGGCACGCGCGGGCCGGGCGGCGGCCCCGAGGCCCGTACGGGGGAAGCCACGCGCCCCGCTCATCCGCTGGCGTAGCGTCGACAGCACGCATTCACACTCACCCCGCAGCTGACACGCAGCCGCACCTCGACCCGTACACCCACCAGGACCGGCGATCCACGTGAGCTCCCTTTCATCCGCCCGGCACTCCCGGCACCCGTCGCACCCTCGGGTACGACAGGGGACCCCGGGTGCCTATCGGCTGGTGCGTACCCCGCCGGTCCTCGTGGATCCCCCTCAGCTGGACGCACGGCAGCGCTCCGTGGTTGACCACACGGGCGGTCCGCTGCTCGTTCTCGCAGGTCCGGGCACCGGCAAGACCACCACCCTGGTGGAGGCGGTGGCCGCGCGGGTGGCCAAGGGGACCGATCCCGAGCGCGTTCTGGTGCTCACGTTCAGCCGCCGGGCGGCGGTCGAGCTGCGTGACCGCATGGCGCACCGCATCGGCGCGGCCGACGCCCCGCAGGCCACCACGTTCCACTCGTTCTGCTACGCCCTCGTCCGCGCCCACCAGGACGCCGACCTCTTCGTGGAACCCCTGCGACTCCTTTCGGGACCCGAGCAGGACGTGGCGGTGCGCGAACTCCTCGCGGGCCAGACCGACCTGGCGCGCGACGGCCTCGCGCGGGTGCGCTGGCCGGACGATCTGCGCGCCTGCCTGACCACGCGCGGCTTCGCCGACGAGGTCCGCGCGGTGCTCGCGCGCAGCCGCGAACTGGGCCTCGGCCCCGCCGCCCTGGACGCCTTCGCCCGGCGCGGCGGCAGGCCGGACTGGCGCGCGGCGGCGGCCTTCCTCGCCGAGTACCTGGAGGTGCTCGACCTCCAAGGGGTGCTCGACTACGCCGAGCTGGTGCACCGCGCGGTGCTGCTCGCCCGTCGGCCCGAGGTCGCCCGGGCGCTCGCCGCCCAGTACGACGCGGTGTTCGTCGACGAGTACCAGGACACGGATCCCTCGCAGGTGCGGCTGCTGCACGCGCTCGCGGGCGGCGGGCGCGACCTCGTCGCCTTCGGAGACCCCGATCAGTCGATCTACGCCTTCCGGGGCGCCGACGTGAACGGCATCCTCCGGTTCCCGTCGGACTTCCCGCGCGCGGACGGCACCGAGGCGCCGGTCGAGGTCCTGACGTCGTCCCGGCGCTCCGGAGCGCGGCTCCTCGCGGCCACCCGCCTCGTCACCGCCCGCATGCCGCTCACCCGCCTGCCCGCGGAGAAGGTGCGCGCCCACCGGGAGCTGACGGCCGTCAGGGACGGCGGCCGCGTCGACGTCCTCACGTATCCCACCGCCGGCACGGAGCTGGACAACATCGCGGACATCCTGCGCCGCGCGCACCTTGAGGACGGCGTCCCCTGGAACGAGATGGCCGTCCTCGTCCGCGCGGGCGCCCGCACCATCCCGTCCCTCCGCCGCGCCCTCACCGCGGCGGGCGTCCCCCTGGACATAGACGGCGACGACATCGCCCTGCGCCACGAGCCCGCGGTGACGGCGCTGCTGACGGCGCTGCGGGCGGTGGCTCGGGCGGAGTCGGGGGAGGGCGCGGCGTTGGGGGAGCCCGGGATTCCCGGTGAGCCTGGGGTTCCGGGTGAGCCTGGGGTTCCGGGTGAGCCTGGGGTTCCGGGTGCGCTGGACGGACTGGGTGAGCTGGACGAGCCGGGGGAGTCGGACGGGCCGGACGAGCCAGGGGAGTCGGACGAGCCAGGGAAGTCGGACGGGCCCGACGAGACTGAGGAGTCGGACGAGCCAAGGGAGCAGGAGACGCCAGGGGAGCCGGACGGGCAGGGGGAGGCCGAAACCGCGCCCACCGCCCCCGCCTGGCTCGACACCGAGACCGCCCTCACCCTGCTCACCTCCCCCCTCGCGGCCATGGACGCCGCCGACCTGCGGCGCCTGGGCCGGGCCCTGCGCGAGGAGGAGCGGGCCGCGGGCAACCACGTCCCGCCGCCCTCCGACGAACTCCTCGCCCGCGCCCTCGCCGAGCCGGAGCGGCTGACAGCGCACGACCCCTCGTACGCGAAGGGAGCCCAGCGCCTCGGCGAGCTCCTGAGCCGGGCCAGGAAGCGCCTCGCGGACGGCGGTACCGCCGAGCAGGCGCTGTGGGACCTGTGGGACGGCACGCCCTGGCCGCGGCGCCTGGAGCGGGCCGCGCGGCGCGGCGGCGCGGCGGGCCGCAACGCGGACCGCGACCTCGACGCGGTGTGTGCCCTGTTCGCGACCGCGGCCCGTGCCGAGGAGCGCACCGGCGGGCGCGGCGCCCTCAACTTCCTCGACGAGATCGAGGCCCAGGACATCGCCGCCGACACGCTCACGCGCCGCGCGGCGCGCCCCGACGCCGTACGCCTGATGACGGCTCACCGTTCCAAGGGCCTGGAGTGGCGGCTCGTGGTGGTCGCGGGCGTCCAGGAGGGACTCTGGCCGGACCTGCGCCGCCGCGGCTCCCTCCTGGAGGCGGACCGCATCGGACGCGACGGCATCGCCGAACCGCTGACCCCCGGAGCACTCCTCTCCGAAGAGCGTCGGTTGTTCTACGTGGCCGCCACGCGCGCGCGGGAGCGTCTCGTCGTCACCGCCGTGAAGGCGCCCGCCGACGACGGCGACCAGCCCTCCCGCTTCCTCACCGAACTCGGCGTCGAGCCGAAGGACGTGACCGGTCGTCCGCGCCGCCCGCTTTCGGTCTCCGCGCTCGTCGCGGAGCTGCGCGCCACCACCGTCGACCCGCACGTGTCGGACGCCCTGCGCGAGGCAGCCGCCCAGCGCCTGGCCCGCCTCGCCGCGCTCAGCGACGCCGACGAGCGCCCCCTCGTGCCGTCCGCGCACCCGCACCGCTGGTGGGGTATGTTCGAGCCGACGGCGAGCGCGGTGCCCCTGCGGGACCGCGACAAGCCGGTCGCGCTCTCCGGGAGCGCGCTCGACCAGCTCGCCAACACCTGCGCCCTGCAGTGGTTCCTGGGCCGCGAGGTGAAGGCCGACGCGCCCGCGACGGCGGCCCAGGGCTTCGGCAACGTCGTGCACGTCCTCGCCGACGAGGTCGCCTCCGGGCGCACGCCCGCCGACCTGGACGTCCTCATGGAACGCCTCGAATCTGTCTGGGACGCCCTCGTCTTCGACGCCCCCTGGAAGTCGGACCAGGAGAAGGAGCACGCGCGCGTGGCGCTCGAACGCTTCCTCCAGTGGCACGTCAGCGGCGCTCACACGGGCCGCACCCCGGTCGCCAGTGAGCACGACTTCGACGTGACGCTGGAAGCGGGCCCCTACGAAGTACGCGTACGCGGCTCCATGGACCGCGTCGAGCGCGACGGCGAAGGCCGCGCCTACGTAGTGGACTTCAAGACCGGCAAGCAGTCCCCGAGCGCCGCCGACGTCGAGCGCCACCCCCAACTGGCCGTCTACCAGCTCGCCGTGCGCGAGGGCGCCGCGGACGACGTCTTCGAAGGCGTACGCCCCGACGTGGGCGGCGCGGAACTGGTCCAGCTGCGCCAGGGCGCCGCCAAAAAGGACGGCGGCGACGCGCTGCCCAAGGTCCAGGCCCAGGAGCCGCTGTCCGGCGACTGGGTCGGCGACCTCCTCGCCACGGCGGCGGGCAAGGTCCTCGACGAACGCTTCACACCCGTCACCGGCCAGCACTGCACGCACTGCGCCTTCCGCGCCTCGTGCAGCGCCCGCCCGGAGGGCAAGCAGGTCGTGGAGTGACCGACCACTCGGAAGGGCTACGAGTGGCCGACCTCACGTCCCGTTCGACACACCCATAGCAGCCGCACCGGCCTTCTAGAGTCGCCGTCAAGCTGAACACCCTTCCTAGGAGACAAGAGACATGGCAGCCAACCGGAACCTTCTGGCAGCGGCAGCCGCCTGTGCCGTCGCGGTCGTCGGCATCACGGGCTGCAACGACGACGGCGACAAGGACCCCTTCAAGGGGATGAGCGCCGACAAGATTGCGCAGAAGGCCATCACCGCCTCGAAGGGCGCTGGCTCCTTCAAGGTGTCCGGAACGGGCAACGAGAACGGCAAGGCGGTCAAGGTCGACTTCGCGGTCGCCAAGTCCGAGGACTGCCAGGGCAAGACGCGCTCCGCAGCGGGGGGCACCGGCGAGATCATCGTGTCCGGCGGCACCTCGTACATCAAGGGCGACGACAAGTTCTGGGAGAGCGCCACGCGCGGCTCCTCCATGGGCGACAAGGTCAAGGGCCGCTGGATGAAGCTGCCCGAGGGCCAGAAGAACAAGACGTGCGACAAGGACGTGATGTTCGAGTCCACGAAGCTCAAGGGCCTCAAGCGTGAGAAGGACGCCGAGGTCGACGGCGAGAAGGCGGCCGTCCTCTCCCGGGCCGAGAACGGCAAGATCGTCACGTACTACGTCGCCATGGACGGCAAGCCGTACTTCCTGCGGATCGACAAGAAGGACAGCGATGGCCCGGCCAAGATGACCTTCACCGACTACGGGTCCACCGTCACGGTCAAGGCCCCGCCGGCCGACCAGGTCGTCGAGCAGAAGGACCTGATGGGTTCCTGACCGTCACCAGTGGCGCCCGTCACAGGCGCCAGGAGCGGCGGCCACTCGCGCAACGGCGACGGACGAACCCGCCTCGCCCCCGATGTCAGTGGCCGCCGCTAGCCTCTCTGACGTGTCTCCTCGCCTCACCGACCCCGAGCAGCTCAAAGAGCTCCTCGGCATCCCGTTCACCCCGGAGCAGACGGCCTGCATCACCGCGCCGCCCGCCCCGCAGGTGATCGTGGCCGGAGCCGGGTCGGGGAAGACGACGGTGATGGCCGCGCGCGTGGTGTGGCTGGTCGGCACCGGGCAGGTCGCCCCGGAGCAGGTGCTCGGCCTGACGTTCACGAACAAGGCGGCGGGCGAGCTCGCCGAGCGGGTGCGCAAGGCACTGATCAAGGCGGGCGTCACCGACCCGGAGACCGTGGACCCGGACAACCCTCCGGGCGAGCCGGTCATCTCCACGTACCACGCGTTCGCGGGCCGCCTCCTCACCGACCACGGCCTGCGCATCGGCCTGGAGCCCACCGCCCGCCTCCTCGCCGACGCCACCCGCTTCCAGCTCGCCGCCCGCGTCCTGCGCGAGGCCCCCGGCCCGTATCCCGCGCTGACCCGCTCCTTCCCCGACCTCGTCAGCGACCTGCTGACGCTCGACGGCGAGCTGGCCGAGCACCTGGTGGCACCCGACCGCCTCCGGGCGCACGACGTGGAGCTGCTCCGCACCCTGGCGGGCGCCAAGCTCACCAACGCCGACCTGCGCAAGGTCCCCGAGACGGCCACCGCCCGTCTCCAGCTCGCCGAACTCGTCGACCGGTACCGCGCGGCGAAGCGCACCCGCGACCTCCTCGACTTCGGCGACCAGATCGCCCACTCCGCGACCCTCGCCCGCACCCGCCCGGAGGTCGGCGAGATCCTGCGCGAGGAGTTCCGCGTCGTCCTCCTCGACGAGTACCAGGACACGTCGGTGGCCCAACGCGTCCTCCTCGCGGGCCTGTTCGGCGGCGGCACCGGCCATCCCGTGACGGCGGTCGGCGACCCCTGCCAGGCGATCTACGGCTGGCGCGGCGCCTCCGTGGCCAACCTCGACGACTTCCCCGACCACTTCGCGCACGCCGACGGCCGCCCCGCCGCGCGCCACGCCCTCAGCGAGAACCGCCGCAGCGGCGGCCGCCTCCTCGATCTCGCCAACGGCCTGGCGGCGCCGCTGCGCGCCCTGCACGCGGGCGTGGAGGCCCTGCGGCCCGCCCCGGGCGCCGAGCGCGACGGCAGCGTGCGCTGCGCCCTGCTGCGCACCCACAGCGAGGAGATCGACTGGATCGCCGACTCCCTCGCCCACCTCGTCGCCACCGGCAAGGCCCCGGGGGAGATCGCCGTCCTGTGCCGCACGGCCGGCGACTTCGCCGAGATCCAGGGCGCCCTCGTCGCCCGCGACATCCCCGTCGAGGTCGTCGGCCTGTCCGGCCTGCTGCACCTGCCCGAGGTCGCCGACCTCGTCGCCGTCTGTGAGGTCCTCCAGGACCCGGGCGCCAACGCCTCCCTGGTGCGGCTCCTGACCGGCCCCCGCTGGCGGATCGGCCCGCGCGACCTCGCGCTCCTGGGCCGCCGCGCCCGCCTCCTCGTGCGGCACAGCGCGCCCGACGGCCCCGAGGACGCCGACCGGCGCCTCGCCGAGGCCGTCGAGGGCGTCGACCCGTCCGAGGTGATATCGCTCGCGGACGCGCTAGACACGTTCCTGGAGACCCCAGGCGACGGCTCCGGGGAGGACGGGCTGCCGTTCTCCGCCGAGGCCCGGGTGCGGTTCGCACGCCTCGCCACCGAACTGCGCGACCTGCGCCGCTCCCTGGCCGACCCGCTCCTCGACGTCCTGCACCGGGTGCTCGCCGTCACCGGCCTGGAGGTCGAGCTCTCCGCGTCCCCGCACGCCCTGGCCGCCCGCCGCCGCGAGACCCTGTCGAACTTCCTGGACATCGCCGCGTCCTTCGCCGCCAACGACCCCTCGGCCTCCCTGCTCGCCTTCCTGGGCTTCCTGCGCACCGCCGCCCAGTACGAGAAGGGCCTCGACAACGCCCTGCCCGGCGGCGAGAACACCGTCAAGGTCCTCACCGCCCACAAGTCCAAGGGCCTGGAGTGGGACGTCGTCGCCGTGCCCGGCCTGGTCACCGGCACGTTCCCGAGCACGCAGGGCCGCGAGAAGTGGACGGCCCAGGCCAAGGTCGTCCCGCACGCCCTGCGCGGGGACGCCGACACTCTCCCCGACGTCGGCGCGTGGGACGCCAAGGGCATGAAGGCCTTCCACGCCGAGATGAAGGACCACCAGCACACCGAGGAACTGCGCCTCGGGTACGTGACGTTCACCCGCCCCCGCAGCCTCCTGCTCGGCTCGGGCCACTGGTGGGGCCCCACCCAGAAGAAGCCCCGCGGCCCGTCCGACTTCCTCACGGCCCTGTACGACCACTGCGTGGCGGGCCACGGCGAGATCGAGGCCTGGGCGGACGAGCCGGACGAGGACGAGGAGAACCCGGCGCTGCACGAGAAGACGGCCGACCACGCCTGGCCGCTGCCGCTCGACGCAGCCTCCCTGACCCGCCGCCGCGCCGCCGCGGACACCGTCCTCGCCCACCTGGACCGCCTCACGACCGACGACGCCCGCTCCCACGAGGAGCCCCATCCCGCCGCGGGCGGCCCCGTCTCCGCGTACGCCGCCGAGCCCCCGGAGTACGCGACGGACCCGGACTGGCCGCCCCCGCCGGACGACGACGAGCTCGACGTCTACGAGGGCGATGTCTACGAAGGCGACGTCTACGGAGACGCTGCCTACGAAGACAGCAGAGAAGTCCCCCAGGAGACCGTCGCCGAGGACCCCTCCGAGTGGGACTCCTGGTCCACCGAGCGCCCGACGTCCCCGCAGCACCCGACCCCCACGGAGCGCCCGACCTCCCCGCAGCACCCAACGTCCACACAGCACCCGACGCCCACACAGCACCCAACCCCGCCGCACCCGAGGCACACCACATCGGACGAGACGGCCCCCGCCAGGGACGCCATCCCGCACGCCCGCACCCCCCGGACGCCCCCGCGCCTCACCCCGGAGGAATCCCGCACCCTCGCCTCCTGGGACCGCGACCTGGACGCCCTCACCGGCGAGCTCCTTCGGGCCCGCGAGAGCGTCCGCGACGTCCTCCTGCCGACCACGCTCACCGCCTCCCAGCTCCTTCGTCTCGCCGGTGACCCGGACGGCCTCGCGCAGGAGCTCGCGCGGCCCATGCCCCGGCCGCCGCAGCCCGGGGCCCGCCGCGGCACCCGCTTCCATGCCTGGGTGGAGGCACGCTTCGAGGAGCTGCGGCTGCCCATGCTCGGCCCGGACGAGCTGCCGGGCGGCGGCCCCGGCGAGGCGGAGATCGCGGACGAGCGCGACCTGGAGACGCTCAAGGAGGCCTTCGAGCGCACCGAGTACGCCCGTCGCACCCCCCACCGCGTCGAGTACCCCTTCCAGATCGCCCTCGCGGGCCGCGTCATCCGCGGCCGCATGGACGCCGTCTACAAGAACGGCGACGGTGACGACACCACGTACGAGATCCTCGACTGGAAGACCGGCCACACCCAGGACGCCGACCCCCTCCAGCTAGCCGTCTACCGCGTCGCCTGGGCCGAGCAGCACGGCGTGCCGCCCGAGTCCGTGGGGGCCGCGTTCCTCTACGTACGCAGCGGCGAGACCGTCCGCCCGACGGATCTGCCGGGCCGGGCCGAGCTGGAGCGGATGCTGCTCGGCGAGGCCGCCGCGGCCGCCGGACAGCGGGGTGACCGGCCGCCCGACCGGAGCACCCCCGCGGGCCGATAGGCTCGTGACCATGAGCAAGACCGTCAACAGCTCTGACAGTGTCGTCAGCGCCGTCCGCGCGTACCTGGACGACCACCGAGCCGCCTTCCTCGACGACCTCGCCGAGTGGCTGCGCGTCCCGTCCGTGTCGGCACAGCCCGACCACGCGCCCGACGTGCGCCGCAGCGCCGACTGGCTCGCCGCGCGGCTCACCTCGACCGGCTTCCCGACGGTCGAGGTGTGGGAGACGGCGGGCGCCCCCGCGGTGTTCGCCGAGTGGCCGTCCGGAGACCCGGACGCGCCCACCGTCCTCGTCTACGGCCACCACGACGTGCAGCCCGCCGCCCTCGAGGACGGCTGGGACAGCGACCCCTTCGAGCCCGTCGTCCGCGACAACCGCCTCTACGCGCGCGGGGCCGCCGACGACAAGGGCCAGGTCTTCTTCCACACCCTCGGCGTCCGCGCCCACCTCGCCGTCACCGGCCGCGGCGCGCCCGCGGTGAACCTGAAGCTGCTCGTCGAGGGCGAGGAGGAGTCCGGGTCCCCGAACTTCCGCGCCCTGGTCGAGGAGCGCGTCGAGCGCCTCGCCGCCGACGCGGTGATCGTCTCCGACACCGGCATGTGGTCCAAGGACACCCCCACGGTGTGCACGGGCATGCGGGGGCTCGCCGAGTGCGAGATCGAGCTTTCGGGGCCCGACCAGGACATCCACTCCGGCTCCTTCGGCGGCGCCGTGCCCAACCCGGCGACGGCCGCCGCCCGCCTCGTGGCCGCCCTGCACGACGAGCACGCGCGCGTGGCGGTGCCCGGCTTCTACGAAGGCATCGTCGAGCTGACCGACCGCGAGCGGGAGCTCTTCGCCGAGCTGCCCTTCGACGAGGCCGAGTGGCTGCGTACGGCGAAGTCGCACGCGCCCTACGGAGAGGCCGGACACAGCACCCTGGAGCGCATCTGGGCCCGCCCGACCGCCGAGGTCAACGGCATCGGCGGCGGCTACCAAGGCCCCGGCGGCAAGACGATCATCCCGTCGAGCGCCTTCCTGAAGCTCTCCTTCCGGCTGGTCGCGGGCCAGGACCCGGAGCACGTCGAGAAGGCCGTCCGCGCGTGGGTGGCCGACCGGCTGCCCGACGGCATCGGGCACACGATCACCTTCAGCGGCGCCACGCGCCCGTGCCTGACGCCGCTGGACCACCCGGCGCTGCAGTCCGTCGTCCGCGCCATGGGCCGCGCCTTCGAGCAGGACATCCGCTTCACCCGGGAGGGCGGCTCGGGACCCGCCGCCGACCTCCAGGACGTCCTCGGGGCGCCCGTGCTGTTCCTCGGCATCTCCATTCCCTCGGACGGCTGGCACGCGCCGAACGAGAAGGTCGAGCTCGACCTGCTCCTCAAGGGCGCGGAGACAAGCGCCTATCTGTGGGGCGACCTCGCGGAGCACTGGCGCGGCGCCCGCTGAACAGGCGAAACGCCTCGCGCACCGCGATGCACACTGAAGAGACCCGCTCGCTGAACCACCCATTCCACCGGGGGAGTTGGAAGCACCAGTGACCACCTGGACCGACCGCGCAGCTGACCGTCCCGTCTCGCTCACCGCGCCGAGCGGCATCGACCGCGCGGCCCACCACCGTCTCGACGAGGCCTGGCTCGCCGCCGCGTGGAGCCACCCGTCGACGCGGGTCTTCGTGGTGTCCGGCGGCCAGGTGCTCATCGACGAGACCCCCGACGGCCGCACGGAACTCGTGATGACCCCGTCGTTCGAGGCGCCCCTCACCGAGGCGCACCGCTACTTCCTGGGGACCGACGACGACGGCGTCAGCTACTTCGCGCTCCAGAAGGACTCGCTGCCCGGGCGCATGGACGCGTCCGCGCGCGCGGCCGGGCTGCGCGAGGCCGGTCTGCTGCTCTCCCCGCGCGACGCGGGCCTGATGGTGCACGCCGTGGCCCTGGAGAACTGGCAGCGCATGCACCGCTTCTGCTCGCGCTGCGGCGAGCGCACCGTCATCGCTGCGGCCGGGCACATCCGCCGCTGTCAGGCCTGTGGAGCCGAGCACTACCCGCGCACCGACCCGGCCGTGATCATGCTGGTGACCGACAGCGAGGACCGGGCGCTCCTCGGCCGCCAGGTGCACTGGCCCGAGGGCCGCTTCTCGACCCTCGCGGGCTTCGTGGAGCCGGGCGAGTCGATCGAGCAGTCCGTGCGCCGCGAGGTCTTCGAGGAGGCGGGCGTCACGGTCGGCGACGTCGAGTACGTCGCGAGCCAGCCCTGGCCGTTCCCCTCCAGCCTGATGCTGGGCTTCATGGCGAACGCCACGTCCTCGGAGATCGACGTCGACGGCGAGGAGATCCACGAGGCGCGCTGGTTCTCCCGCGACGACCTGCGGGCCGCCTTCGAGTCCGGGGAGGTCCTGCCTCCCTACGGCATCTCGATTGCGGCCCGCTTGATCGAGCTCTGGTACGGCAAGCCCCTGCCGAGGCCCGGCACGCTCGGCTGATCCGGGCGCGCCGACCGGCCCGTGGGTCAGGCGGCGAGCTTCTGCTTCACCTGGGCCAGCGAGGGGTTGGTCAGCGTCGAGCCGTCCGGGAAGAGAACGGTGGGAACCGTCTGGTTGCCGCCGTTCGCCTTCTCGACGAAGGCCGCGGAGTCCGGGTCCTGCTCGATGTTGATCTCTTCGTACGTGATGCCCTCGCGGTCCATCTGGCTCTTCAGCCGGCGGCAGTAGCCGCACCACGTGGTGCTGTACATCGTCACAGTGCCCGGCATGTCTCTCGCGCTCCTTAAGGCTCGGGGTGCGTCACCGCACGTCGTGTGCGTAGCCGCACTGAGTCGAACGTACGTGATGCGGTCACCATTCCCGCATTAGTACGACTGCGGGCACCCCCCTGTGGACAACCGGCGCGGCCGCCTCGTGAGACCTGGCAGCATGGCGGGGTGACAGCAGCAACGCACTCCACCCTCTTCCCCCGGGTCCCGGACACGGCCGACGCGGTGCTCGACGGGCTCGACCCGGAGCAGCGCGAGGTCGCCACCGCCCTGCACGGGCCGGTGTGCGTGCTCGCGGGCGCGGGCACGGGCAAGACCCGCGCCATCACGCACCGCATCGCCTACGGAGTGCGGGCCGGGATCCTCCAGCCCAGCAGCGTGCTCGCCGTCACGTTCACCAACCGCGCGGCCGGGGAGATGCGCGGCCGCCTGCGCCAGCTCGGCGCCACCGGCGTCCAGGCACGCACGTTCCACTCCGCCGCCCTGCGCCAGCTCCAGTACTTCTGGCCGAAGGCCGTCGGCGGCTCGCTGCCCCGCCTCGTCGAGCGCAAGGTCCAGCTCGTCGCCGAGGCCGCGGCGGCCTGCCGCGTCCGCCTCGACCGCAACGAACTGCGGGACGTGACCGGCGAGATCGAGTGGTCCAAGGTCACCCAGACCGTCCCCGCGGACTACGCGGCCGTCGCCGCCAAGTCCGGCCGCGACACCCCCCGCGACCCCGCCGAGATCTCCCAGCTCTACGCGGCGTACGAGGCACTCAAGCGCGACCGCGCGGTCATCGACTTCGAGGACGTCCTGCTCCTCGCCGTCGGCATCCTCCAGGACCGCCACGACATCGCCGACCAGGTCCGCTCCCAGTACCAGCACTTCGTGGTCGACGAGTACCAGGACGTGAGCCCCCTCCAGCAGCGCCTCCTGGAGCTGTGGCTCGGCGACCGCGACAACCTCTGCGTCGTCGGCGACGCCAGCCAGACGATCTACTCCTTCACCGGCGCGACCCCCGACCACCTGCTGAACTTCCGCACCCGCCACCCGGGCGCCACGCTCGTCAAGCTCGTCCGGGACTACCGCTCGACGCCCCAGGTCGTCCACCTCGCCAACGGCCTCCTCGCCCAGGCCGTCGGCCGCGCCGCCGACCACCGCCTCGAACTGGTCTCGCAGCGCGAGCGCGGCACCGACCCCGTCTACGCGGAGTACGCGGACGAGCCCGCCGAGGCCGAGGGCGCGGCCCGCCGCATCCGCGCCCTGATCGCCGACGGCGTCCCCGCCGGCGACATCGCGATCCTGTTCCGCACGAACTCCCAGTCGGAGATCTACGAACAGGCCCTGGCCGACCTGGGCATCCCCTATCTGCTGCGCGGGGCGGAGCGCTTCTTCGAGCGCACCGAGGTCCGCGAGGCGGGGGCGGCCCTGCGCGGCGCCGCCCGCTTCGGGGCCAACGACACCCTCCTGGACGACATGGTCGACCTGCCCTCGCAGGTGCGGGCCGTCCTTTCCACCAAGGGCTGGACGACCAAGCCGCCCGCGGGTTCCGGCGCGGTCCGCGACCGCTGGGAGTCCCTGGCCGCCCTGGTGCGCCTCGCGGAGGACTTCGCCGCCGCCCGGCCCGAGGCCACCCTGGCCGACCTCGTGGCCGAGCTGGACGAGCGCGCCGCCGCGCAGCACGCGCCCACCGTGGAGGGCGTCACCCTCGCGTCCCTGCACGCCGCGAAGGGCCTGGAGTGGGACGCCGTGTTCCTGGTCGGCCTGGCCGAGGGCATGATGCCGATCACGTACGCCAAGACCGACGAGCAGGTCGAGGAGGAGCGCAGGCTCCTGTACGTGGGCGTGACCCGCGCCCGCGTCCACCTCTCCCTGTCCTGGGCCCTCTCACGGTCTCCGGGCGGCCGCCCCAATCGCCGGGCCAGCCGCTTCCTCGACGGCCTGCGCCCCGGCTCGGGCACGGCCGCAGGGGCGCGCGCGGCGGGCGGGCCCGGCGGCATCGAGCGCGGAACCGGCCGCGGCAGTGAGCCCGGCGAGGGCGGAGCGCCCCGGGAGCGCCGCCGCGGCAGCCGCAGCCCCGCTCGCTGCCGCGTCTGCGGCCGCACCCTGACCGACGCCGGTGAGATGAAGCTCATGCGGTGTGAGGACTGCCCGTCGGACATGGACGAAGGGCTCTACGAGCGGCTCCTCGAGTGGCGATCGGGCCAGGCGCGGCGCCTGGGACAGCCCCCGTTCTGCGTGTTCACGGACAAAACCTTGATCGCCATCGCGGAGGCCGTGCCGGAGGACGAGGGCGAGCTGGCCCGCATCCCGGGCGTCGTGGTGCGCAAGCTGCGTCACTTCGGTGCCGACGTCCTCGCTATCTGTGCAGGTCAGGAGCTTGCGGAGGACGACGAGGCGAACTGATTCAAACTCGTCGAAAAAATAGTTTGCGCATGCGCAAGGAAGACCCATAGGTTCTTAAGCACGGGAACGGCGGCTTCTCCGAAGCCCTGGTCCCGTGCTGTACTTGTCAGTCCGAGGAACGGTTTCGGCCGCTCCCCTAGACGCCGAGAGGAGGCGATTCCAGTGATCAGCACCAACAAGAGCTTCATCAGCACCGCCAAAATGACCGATCGCTCGGTCGTCGCTTCCTGCCTGCTCGGCTTCTCGAACCAGGGCACCGGTCTGTCCGTCGGCAATGCCGCTCTGTCTCTCGGCACCGCCGCCGTGCGTCCGGCCGCCCCCGCCCTGCCTCTGTCGGGTCTTGAGATCCGTGAGGGCAATGAGCGACCGACCAAGGCATCGGAAGCAGTAGCGACGGCACAGGCGCAGGCCTATGTCTTCGCGGCAGCCGGTGCCGGATTCCGGAACAAGACGACGCAGCAGCACCAGACGCAGCAGCAGCACCACACGATGTGGGCCTTCCGTGGGCTCGAACCCTGGAGTGATCCAGTCTGATCTCGATCAGACCGGCGCCTTCAGGGCCGCGGAACCCCACCCGGGATCCGCGGCCCTTCTGTTTTCCCCAAAACCGGGAGACAGAGCGAAGGGGCTGAGCAAGACCCGGTACCAGCCGCCAACCGGCCGACCCAGGCCGGCACGACCAGACGAGGAAAACACCACCGTGCAACTCGAAGCGCACGCCCCGTCCGTACCGCCTTCAGACACTCTCCCCCCGCCCGCACCCACGGAGGACCCGACCTTGACTCCCCTCACCGCGCTCACCGCGCTCGACGACGCCATCGAGAACCTCGGCGTACCCGTCCCCTGCCGTGCCTACGACCCGGAGGTCTTCTTCGCCGAGTCCCCGGCCGACGTCGAGTACGCCAAGTCCCTCTGCCGTACCTGCCCGCTGATGGAGGCCTGCCTGGCCGGCGCCAAGGAGCGGCGTGAGCCGTGGGGCGTCTGGGGCGGTGAGCTGTTCGTCCAGGGCGTGGTCGTGGCCCGCAAGCGGCCGCGTGGCCGTCCGCGGAAGAACCCGGTCGTGGCATGAGTACCGCCGGAACGATCGATCGCCCCGTGACGCACGACCCCAAGAAGCAGGCCCCGATGAAGGCACCCACGAGCGAGCCCAGTGGCTCCGCCACCCCAGACTTCACCACCACCGGCGCGACCGGCTCGCGCCAGAACAGGACCCGCGAAATGCAACTCATCCCAGAAGCCCTGGCCCGTGCGCATATGCACGAACGCCTGCGTGAGGCCGAAGAGCACCGCCCGGCCGCGCGCCTGATCGCGGCCCGCCGCATGCAGCGCCGCGCCGAGCGCGCGTCCCTGCGCGCGCGGCGCGCCCTCGCCATCGCGGTCATGCAGTAGTTCCGCGAGCCCGCGAGAACCGCGGCGGCCGTGATATCCACGGCCGCCGCGACAGGCACGACACGCACGGCGGTCCGCGGCGCACGCAGCGCCCGTGGCACACGCACAGCCGAAGCTCCCGGTGAGCTTCACGGCAGTACCCCGCGGGGGCCGGTCCGAACGGACCGGCCCCCGCGGTGCGTTGTGCGCGCCGAACCCCTGGTGGCGGCGATAAGGTCACCGCGTGGACCAGCAGCCTCCTGAACCTGCGGACGCCGGGCACGACGTCAAGAACGACACCGAGAACGTCGTGTGCTCCCGCTGCGGCACGGTCGTCGACGGCCGGCCCCCGACATGGATCTGCTCCGTGGAGAACGGCGCCCGGCACTACTTCTGCGACACCTGCTCCCGGGACAACATCCGGGCGATCGAGGGACGACTCGACTCCGCCTGGTGGTGAGCCGCGCCCGGCGCCCGGTGGTGAGTCGCCCCCGGCCCGGTCGTGGACCCGCCTGCCCGGGGGTCAGCCCTGGTGCGCCGCCACATGGGGCTGGTACCCGAGATCGACGGCTCGCGGCACACCCGCGGCGGGCAGCGCGGCCAGCAGCTCCGGGAGCTGTGGCGGCCACAGCGGCTCGGGGGCGTCGGCCAGTTCCCGCGGTGTCCACCAGCGCCAGCGCAGGATGCCGTCCTCGGCGTGCGCGGCGGCGGCCTCGCGTGTGGGCGCGCGCCGTGGCCCGTGGGCCAGATAGATGTGCTCGTGTTGACGCACCGGCACACCCGCGCGGGTGAAGTCGTGCTCCCACGTGCACAGCAGGGCCCCGGGTCGCACGTCCGTCCAGCCGGTCTCCTCACGCAGCTCGCGCAGCACTCCCTCCCGCGGCGCCTCGTCAGGATCCAGGCCACCGCCGGGCATGGCCCAGTGGACACCCACTTCCTCGTTGTCGTACCCGAAGAGGAAGACCGCGTCGTCCGGGGCGATCACCGCAACCCGCGCCGCGCGACGGGGCGTTCTGCGCACGGTCATGCCTCCGCCACCGCTTCCTCCACGCCGTCGTCCGCCGGGCCGTCCGCCAAGTCGGCCTCCTCCTCGGCCTCCTGAGCGACGAACCCCGGCAGCCACTCCTCCAGTTCCTCCCGCATCCGCACCGTCGCACCCAGCTGACACAGGACCCCGATGGTGCTGAGCGTCACGCGGTGGATCAGGAGGTACGACGGGGGGAGGTTCAGCCGCTTGCCCAACTGGTGGGCGGGGGAGCGGGGGTCGGCCACCCGGGCCGCCTGGCTGCGCATCCAGCCGCGGGTGAAGGTGAACTCCTCCGCCACCGCCGGCTCGATGATCGGCAGCAGATAGTCCAGGACGGCCTCCGGCTCCAGATCGACCGTCTCCTTGACGAAGCCCTCCTCGCACAGCATGTCGTAGACCGCGTCCGCCTCGCCCTCGACGGTCATCCGCAGCGAGTCGCCGATCGTCGGCGGCAGCCCACCGGGCAGCCGGTCCACCGTGCCGAAGTCCAGGACACCGAGCCGCCATTCGCCCTTCTCGCCGGTCAGCAGGCGGAAGTTGCCCGGGTGGGGGTCGGCGTGCAGCAGGCCTGTGCGGGCCGGTCCGGAGAAGAGGAAGCGGGTCAGGAGCTGGCCGGCGCGGTTCTTCTGCTCCTGCGTCCCCTCCGCGATCACCTCCGACAGCGGCACCCCGTCCATCCACTCCGTCACCAGGACCTGCTCGCTCTGGTGCACCACGTCCGGCACCACGACATCAGGGTCGTCCGCGAACTCCTCGGCGTGGGCGCGCTGGGCCTGTGCCTCCAGGCCGTAGTCCAGCTCCTCGGAGACGCGGTCGCGCAGCTCGGCGATGAGCGGCTTGATGTCCATGCCCGGGATCAGGGGGCCGAGGACCCGGGCGAAGCGGCTCAGTTGGTTCAGGTCCGACAGCAGTGCCTCGCCCGCGCCCGGATACTGCACCTTCACCGCGACGGCGCGCCCGTCCTCCCACACCGCCCGGTGCACCTGGCCGATCGAGGCCGCCGCCGCGGGCTTGTCGTCGAACTCCTGGAAGCGCTCGCGCCAGTCCGCGCCGAGCCGCTCCGCGAGCACCGCGTGCACCGTACGCGTCGGCATCGGCGGCGCCGCCTCCTGAAGCTTCGTCAGCGCCGCCCGATAGGGTCCCGCCACCTCTTCCGGGAGCGCCGACTCGAAGACGGACAGCGCCTGCCCGAACTTCATGGCGCCGCCCTTCAGCTCGCCGAGGACCTTGAACAGTTGCTCCGCCGTGCGCTGTTGCAGCTCCCGGCCGACGATCTCCGCCGACTTGCCGCCGATGCGTTTCCCGAGCCCCCAGGTCGCCCGCCCGGCGAAGCCGAGCGGCAGCGCGGCCAGCTTGGCGGTACGGGTGACCGCCTTCCGGGGAAGATCAGACATGCGCCCCTCCAAATCCCAGACAGCCGCGCCCTTTCAGGCGGTTACTCGGCCATTGTCTCGTGCGGCTCCCGATCCACGGAGGTGTGCTCCCCCTTTACTTGCTCACTTGCCCCACAAGGGCACGACCGGTGTGCCCGCGCGGGGTGTCCGCGCCAGTCGAAGCCGGGCGTCGAGGCCTCCCAGCGCACCCCCGCGAGGGCCGGCTCCGCCCCGTCCAGGAAGGCGAGGGCGTGCGCCGCGGCCAGTCCCGCGACCGTCGTCGCGAGGGCCAGGTCGCAGGCCGGGACCTGGCGGCGACGGCCCGAGCGCCACTGGGCCAGCATCCGCGGCCAGGCCGCGTCGGCGTCGGCGCGGTCCAGGGCGAGGCACCCGGCGCAGGCGGTCGTGCCGGGCAGGACCAGCGGGCCGACCAGGCCTGTGCCCTCGATCACCCCGGCGTACAGATGCGGGGTTCCCGCGGCGATCAGGGGCTCGGCGGCGGCCGGGTCGGGGGCGAAGGCGTCCAGGCCGTCGCGCGGGGCGAGGACGACCAGGGACCAGGCGCGCTCACCGTCGCCCCGGTCCTCGGGGTGGCGAGGCGGGCGTCCGGGAGCCGCGCGCCGTGCGGCCGTTCTCGCGGCGGCGTCCCTCCGCTGTCCCACGGAATCCGGCGGCACCCCGCCCGGAGCGACGTCCCACGGCTCGACGCAGCCGCCGTCCATCACGTCGACCTCCCCGATCCCCGCCCCGGACAGGACCGAGGCGACGACCGCTCCCACCCGGCCGCCGCCCTGGACGCGCACGCGGGTGGCCCGGCGCGCGGCCATCGTGCGGATGCCCTGGTTCGGCTCCGGGGTGACGACGGACAGGGCCGCGAGGTCGGGGCGCAGCCGGTCCATGACGTCCGTGCGGGCGCGCAGGGCGTCGGCCGCCGCGCCCCCGCCGGTCGCGTCGTCGAGCAGTCCGGCTCGGGCCAGCCGGTGCAGGAGCCGGTCCACATGGCCTTCCGGCAGTCCTATCCGCTGTCCCTCCGCGCGCAGGAGGGGCAGCCCGCGGGTGCCGTCGAGGAGGGTGAGGAAGCTGCCCGTCGCGGTGTCCACGGGGCCAAGGACCCGGGCGTGCGCCGGCGTCGCCCCGAACTGGACGGTGTTCAGGTCGCGCCAGCCTCGGCGCAGGCTCGGTTTCAGGATCGGATGCATGGTCGGCCCCCCGTCGGTCCGGCCGGACGTCGTGGTCGTCGTCGGTCCGGCCGCTCGATTGCCAGAATGCCCGGCCCGGCCCGGACGTGCGCGCGGTTGTCCACAGGCGGTGAGTACTTGTCGTACTAATGCAGCGCATGGGGAGTGGATCGGGACCGAACCGTCCCGGAGGCGGGACTTCCCCCACGCCAAGCGGGTAACGTCGTCGGCGTGCCCGCCGACCCACTGCATCGCGGAAGCCCACAGCGCAACGCGACCAGCCCGCCGTCATCCGGCTCGGCGGCGAGCGCGGTCGAGGTGCGAAGGAGCGCCCGCCGCCGCAGAACGGTCTCGGCGTACCGCGAGGGCGACCGGACCGTGGTCCTCATCCCCGCCCGGATGTCCGAGGCGGAGGAGCAGCGCTGGGTGGGCGTCATGCTGGACAAGCTGGCGGCACAGGAGAGCAAGCGGGTCCTGGGCGACAGCGAGCTGGCCGAGCGGGCCCAGCGGCTGTCCGAGCAGTTCTTCGAGGGCCGGGCCCGGCCCAGCTCCGTGCGCTGGGTGACGAACCAGAACACCCGATGGGGCTCGTGCACTCCGTCGGAGGGCAGCATCCGGCTCTCCCACCGGCTGCAGGGCATGCCCGAGTACGTGGTGGACTACGTACTCCTCCATGAGCTGGCGCACCTCCTCGTGCCCGGGCACGGGCCCAGGTTCTGGCGCCTCCTGGACGCGTATCCGCGCACCGAGCGGGCCCGGGGCTACCTCGAAGGGGTGGTCGCGGCGGACCGGCTGCCGCACCTTCCGGCCGCCCGCGAGGAGTGAGGGGCGCCTGGTGCGCCGGTTGTGTACCGGGTCTGTACCGACGTCGTCCACTGTCCGACGGAGCGGTTAGCCTGGCGCGACGCAACCACTCGGGATGGGGGACGGTCGTTACGTATGGCCAGGGAATTCCAACGCGGCCACAAGGCCAAGATCAGTGACCTCACCGCGGGGACCGATCTGTACGTAGGCGTGCACATCGCTGCCCCAGGGGTGACCTTCGACATCAGCTGCTTCGGCCTCGACGCGAGCGAGCGGCTGTCGGACGACCGTTACTTCATCTTCTTCAACCAGCCGAAGTCTCCGGAGGAGTCGCTTCAGCTCCTGGGCGCCCAGGCCGGTGACGACGAGTCCTTCCGCGTCACGCTGGACCGGATCCCGCCGCAGATCCAGAAGCTGTCGTTCACCGCGGCCATCGACGGCGCCGGGCAGATGTCGCAGCTCGCCTCCGGGTACATCCGGATCGTGGCCGGCGGCGAGGAAGTGGCCCGGTACTCCTTCAACGGCTCGGAGTTCTCCACCGAGCGCGCCCTGATGCTGGGCGACTTCTATCTGAAGGACGTGTGGCGCTTCGCCGCGATCGGGCAGGGCTTCGACGGTGGCCTCGACGCGCTGATCAGGAACTTCGGCGGCGAGGTCGCCGAGGAGGAGCCCGCGGCCCCCGAGCCGCAGGCCGCCCCCGGCTTCGCGCCGCCCGCCGGTGGTGCCGCCCCCGCCGCCGCGGCGCCGCCCGCGTTCGGCGCGCCCGCCGGTCCCGCCACGCCGTCCCCGGCGCCGGTTCCGGCCCCCGCGCCCGACCCCGCTCCCGCCCAGCACTTCGCGCCCCCGGCCGCCGCCACGCCACCGCCCGCCCCGGCCCCCGCCGACCCCTCGGTGCACGCCGCGCAGACCATCGTCGCGCCGCTCAACCAGCCAGGCGGCGCCGTGCCGCCCCCGCAGGCCCCGGGCCCGTACGGCCAGCAGGGCCAGCCCCAGCCGGGCCAGCCGCCCCAGTTCGGCCAGACGCCGCCCCCGCCGCCGGGCTACGGCCAGCAGCCGTCCGCACCCATGCCGCCCGGCTACGGCCAGCCCTCGGCACCACCCCCGCCCGGCTATGACCAGCAGCAGCCCTCGGCCCCCCTGCCTCCGGGCTACGGCCAGCAGGCCGCCGCGCCCGCGCCGCCCGGCTACGGCCAGCCGCCGCAGGCCCCGATGCCCGGCCAGATCCCCGGCCAGGCCCCGGCCTCGTTCGGCCAGGCCGCCCCCGGCGGAGTCCCGCAGGGCGCACCGCAGGCCGCCGGTGTGGCCGCCGCGCTCCAGAAGTACCGCGAGGCGGCCACAGGACAGCGCTGGACGCAGCAGAACGAGAAGCTGGTCCGTGTCGACCTCGGCGTCGGCGACCAGCCGGTGCTCGCCCGCCAGGGCAGCATGGTCCTGTACCAGGGCAAGGTCGAGTTCGGCTACAAGGGCGCGGGCTTCCAGGGCCGCATCGTCGGCAACGCGACCGGCCAGGAGATGCAGCTCATGCGCTGCTCCGGACGCGGCCAGGTCTTCCTCGCGGAGGAAGGCACGCACCTGCACCCCATCGAGCTCCAGGGCGACGCGATCTGCGTCTCCGCCGAGAACGTCCTCGCCTTCGACGAGTCCCTCCAGCACGAGGTGCGCCGCATCGAGGGCCACGGGATTCCCGGTGGCGCGCTGTTCGTCATGCAGTTCCAGGGGACCGGCACGGTCGTCGTGAAGACGCACGGCATGCCCGTCGTGCTGCCGGTCACGCCGACGACGTTCGCCGACTGCCACGCGGTGGTCGCGTGGTCGGCGGCCGCCCAGGCCATCGTCTCCAGCCAGGTCAGGCTGCGCGGCAACGCCTCCGCGGGCTCCACGGGGGAGAGCGTGAACCTCCAGTTCCGTGGCGCGCCCGGCAATTTCATCGTCGTCCAGCCGTTCGAGGTCTGAGGGAGCCCGTCATGAACCAGCAGCTCGCGGGCTTTGCCCCGGCACCCGTCGCCGCCCGCATGGAGAACCACGGCCATCACATGGTCAAGGTCGCCATGCAGACCGGGAACGACCTCCTCGCGCGCGTGGGGTCGATGGTCGCCTACGAAGGCTTCGTGCAGTACGAGCCGAACCCGCCCGCCGTCCGCCAGATCGCGCGCGACTGGATCACCGGCGAGGGCGCCCCCCTGATGAAGTGCTCCGGAGACGGCCTGCTCTACCTCGCCGACTACGGAGCCGACGTCGTCGTCATCAACCTGGCGGGCGACTCGCTCTCGGTCAACGGCACCAACCTGCTCGCCTTCGACGCGAGCCTCCAGTGGGGCGTCGAGCGGGTCAAGGGCCTGGCGAAGTTCGCCGGGCAGGGCCTGTGGAACATCAAGGTCTCCGGCCAGGGCTGGGTGGCGCTGACCTCCCGGGGCACGCCGATCGTCGTCGACTGCGGCCGCGGCGAGGACGAGACGTACGTGGACCCGGACGCCCTGATCGCCTGGTCGCCGAACCTGAAGGTGAAGGGCAAGCGCAGCTTCAGGGCCGGTTCCCTGATCGGGCGCGGCAGCGGCGAGGCCTACCAGATGGGCTTCTCCGGAGAGGGCATCGTCGTCGTACAGCCCAGTGAGGACAGCACCGACCGCCTCCGGATCCGGAGCTGAGGGGGAGCAACACACCATGCAGAGCTCGCTTTTCGCGCATGCTGAGCAACAGACTCAGGAGCGCTACTCCGTCCAGAACCCGCAGCTCCTGCGGGTCGCCCTCGAAGGTCACGACGACGTGCTCGCCCGCAAGGGCTCGATGGTCGCCTACCAAGGGCTCATCGAGTTCGACGCCGAGTACCAGAGCCGGGGCCAGCAGCGCGCCCGCGCGCACACCGGCGAGGGCCTGGACCTGATGCGCTGCCACGGGCAGGGCACCGTCTACCTGGCGAACCTCGCGCAGTACATCCACCTGGTGGACGTGGACCAGGACGGCCTGACGGTGGACAGCGCCTACGTCCTCGCCATGGACTCGTCCCTCACCCACCAGGTCATCGCCGTGGACAGCCAGTACGGCATCTCCGGCTCCGGGAAGTACCAGCTCAACATCACCGGGCGCGGCAAGGTCGCCCTGATGACGTCGGGCCAGCCGCTGATGCTCCAGGTCACCCCGGACCGGTACGTCAACGCCGACGCGGACGCGATCGTCGCCTGGTCCAACGGGCTGCGGGTGCAGATGCAGGCCCAGACGCACTCCTCGGGCGTGTGGCGGCGCCGCGGCAACACCGGCGAGGGCTGGGAGCTCAGCTTCATGGGGCAGGGCTACGCCCTCGTCCAGCCCAGCGAGATGCTGCCGCCGCAGCACGCCAACATCGGTCAGGGCGCGCGTGCCCAGTTCGGCATGGGGCAGCAGGGTGCCCGGGGGCAGAACCAGGGCAACGTCTGGAACTGAGTGCTTCCCTCCCCGGGAGGGGGGGGACGAGAGCAGGTCGCGGGGAACTGCGGGCCCGTTGTGGCTGGTCGCGCAGTTCCCCGCGCCCCTTTCAGGGGCACGCCGGTTACAGGCGTGCCCTCGTTGCCTCTACGAGGCGCACGACCGACTCGTCCGCCACGTCCGCCACCTCGTCGTACGTGAACCAGCGCAGGTCCAGGGACTCGTCGCTGATCGCCTCGGTCGCGTCCGCCGGGGCCAGGGCGGCGTACTGCACGTCCAGGTGCTGGGTGCACGGGCCGGGGATCGGGTGCCGGTCCAGGCGGACCGGACCGCCCGCCAGGAGCGTCAGACCGGGGATGCCGGACTCCTCCGTCGCCTCCCGCAGCGCGGCCCCGGCCAGCGTCGTGTCGCCCGGCTCGCAGTGGCCGCCCATCTGGAGCCACATCCGCAGCTTCTTGTGCAGCGTGAGCAGCACGCGCCCGCGCACCGGGTCGACGACCAGGGCGCTGGCGGTCACGTGCCCGTCCGTGCAGGCCTTCCAGAGGCCGTCCTCGGGGTGCGCGGACAGGTGGTCCAGGTAGTACTGGCGCAGCTCCTCCTGGGCGGCGTCCCGGTCGTCCCGGCCGTCGTAGGCCTTCAGTACGAGGACCGCGTCGTCGTGCAGGCTCACTTGCTGTCGTCGTCCTTGCCCTCGCCGGAGCCGCCCCCGGCCGGGCCGCCGTCCTCGGCGTCGCCCTTCTTGAGGTCCGGCTTGCCGTCCGCGCCGCCGCTCGCCGCCTCGCCGAGCATCTTGTCCAGCTCGGAGAAGTCCAGCTGCTCGCGGTGCACGAAGCCGTCCGGGTCGTCCAGGTCCGACGCCGTCGGCAGCATGTCCGGGTGGGCCCACAGGCCGTCGCGGCCGTCCACACCGCGCGCGTCCGTGAGCGAGGCCCACAGGCGCGAGGCGTCCCGCAGGCGGCGGGGGCGCAGCTCAAGGCCGATCAGCGTGGCGAAGGTCTGCTCGGCGGGGCCGCCGGTGGCGCGGCGCCTGCGCAGCGTCTCGCGCAGGGCGTCCGCGGACGTCAGGCGGGGCTTGGCCGCCGCGTGCACGACCGCGTCCACCCAGCCCTCGACGAGCGCGAGAGCGGTCTCCAGGCGGGCGAGGGCGGCCTTCTGCTCGGCCGTGTCCTCGGGCTGGAACATGCCCTGCTGGAGCGCTTCCTGCAGCTGCTCCGGGTTCTGCGGGTCGAACTGGCCGACGACGTCCTCCAGCTTGGAGGTGTCGACCTTGATCCCGCGCGCGTAGCCCTCGACCGCGCCGAACAGATGCGAGCGCAGCCACGGCACATGCGCGAAGAGCCGCTGGTGGGCGGCCTCACGCAGGGCCAGATACAGGCGCACCTCCTCCATCGGCACGCCCAGGTCCTTGCCGAACACCTCCACGTTCACCGGCAGGAGCGCCGCCTTGCCCGCGGGGCCGAGCGGCAGGCCGATGTCCGTGGAGCCGACGACCTCGCCCGCGAGGACGCCGACGGCCTGGCCGATCTGCTGGCCGAACATGGCGCCGCCCATGGAGCGCATCATGCCGATCAGCGGGCCCGCCATGGCCTGCATCTCGTCGGGCAGGACGTCGCCCATGGCGAGGCCGACCCGCTCGGCGACCGGGTCGACGAGCTCCTTCCAGGCCGGGAGGGTCGCCTCGACCCACTCGGCGCGGCTCCAGGCGACGGCGCTGCCCGCGCCGGACGGCAGGGACGTCGCGTCGTCCAGCCACAGGTCCGCCAGGCGCACGGCCTCCTCGACCGCGGAGCGCTCGGCGGGGCCGACACTCGCGTCCTTGGTGCCGTCGGCGGTGCCCTGCGAGACGGTCTGGCGGGCGATGTCCTTGGCCATGTCCCAGTTCACGGGACCGCCCTCGTACGAGAGCATCTGGCCGAGCTGCTGGAACGCGGCGCCCAGGTCGTTCGGATTCATCGATCCGAACATCGCGGCGAAGGGGTTGTCACCCCCCGCGCCGCCCGCTCCCAGCGGCCCGAAGCCGAACGGGTTGGCAGGGCCACCGGAACCCTGTCCCCCTCCGGGGGTGTCCTTCTTCTTGCCCTCGTCGCCGTTCTCCGGCTCCTCCGGCGGAAGGCCGAATCCGAATGGGGTGTCACTCACGGGATTCCTCGGCTCGTAAGGCCACCGGATCTTGGGTCCGGCGGCGGCTGCCCGACAACACCACCCAGCGTAGACACCGCGGCGGGTTCGGGCCTCGGTGCTCCGCCGCCTCGGGGGCTGCGGCAGGATGGTGCCACCTGGTACGTACGCGTCAGTGTGCGTCTGTACTGAAGACAACCGCTGGAGACGCCCGGTGAGTTCCCCAGATCCACAGGTTCGCGCAGCGCGAAACCCCGAAGACCCGACGCCGCCCGAGACGGGCGGAGGGCCGGACTCCGAGCCGGCGGAGGAGGCACCACCCTCGGTGGCGCCGCTGCGCGAGGGCTCCTCGTCCGCCTCCTCGCGCGGCCCCGTCGTCGCCGTCACCGGCGCGGCCACGGGCGTGGGCGCGCAGCTCACCGAGCGCCTGGCCGCGTCCGAGGAGATCAAGCAGGTCGTGGCCATCGACGAGCGCCGCGGTGAGTGCGCGCGGGCGCAGTGGCACATCCTCGACGTCCGGGACCCGGCGATCGCCGAGAAGCTGCGCGGCGTGGACGTCGTCGTGCACCTGGCGCTCGACCTCGACCTGGAGACCGACGCCGCCGCCCGCACCGCGTACAACGTGCGCGGCACACAGACCGTCCTCACGGCGGCCGCCGCCGCGGGCGTGCACCGGGTCGTCCTGTGCACCTCGGCGATGGTCTACGGAGCACTGTCCGACAACGAGCTGCCCCTCTCCGAAGACGCCGAATTGCGGGCGACCGCCGAGGCGACGGGTGTCGGCGACCTCCTGGAGATCGAGCGGCTCGCCCGCCGCGCGCCCCGCGCGCATCCCGGTCTGAACGTCACCGTGGTGCGGCCCGCGATCCTCGTCGGCGGCACCGACACCGCGCTGACCAGGTACTTCGAGTCGCCGCGGCTTCTGGTCGTGGCCGGGTCGCGGCCCGCGTGGCAGTTCTGCCACGTCGACGATCTGTGCAGCGCCCTTGAGTACGCCGTCGTGGAGAAGGTCGACGGGGATCTGGCCGTCGGGTGCGACGGGTGGCTGGAGCAGGAGGAGGTCGAGGAGCTGAGCGGGATCCGGCGCATGGAGCTGCCGTCCGCCGTCGCCCTCGGAGCCGCGGCCCGCCTCCACCGGATCGGGCTCACGCCGTCCCCGGCGGGAGACCTCGCCTACACGATGTACCCGTGGGTCGTCAGCGTCAGCCGGCTGCACGACGCCGGGTGGCGGCCGCAGTGGACCAACGAGGAGGTGCTCGCGGAGCTGCTCGAGGAGGTCGCCGGGCGGCGGACCGTCGCGGGGCGGCGACTCGGGCGCAAGGACGCCACCGCCGCGGGGGCCGCGGGGGCGACGGTCGCCCTGCTGGGTACGGCCGCCCTGGTGCGGCGGGCTCGGAAGGCTCGGCGACGGCTCTAGCGCTCCGCTGGTTCTGGGCGCCGCCCCCGGTGCCCGCAGCGGTAGCGGCACCGGCAGTCTGTAGGGACGTCCAAGTGGAGGGTGGCGGGGACGGGGGAAACGGCTATTCCTGGATGTCAGTGGTGTGCGGCACGATGGGGTCATGGCGCGTAATCCGATGGACCACCCCGGTGAGCAGGCTGCTGCCGAGCCGATTCGGCTGCTGGCGATCCGGGACACCCCGCTCTCGCTCGACGAGGTCTTCCAGGCCGTCGGGGACGCCTCCGCGGGCGGGACGGCGCTGTTCGTCGGGACGGTTCGCGATCACGACGGCGGCGCGGACGTCGACGAGCTGGGGTACTCCAGCCACCCCAGCGCCGAGGACGAGCTGCGCCGGGTGGCAGAGAAGGTCGTCGCCGACTTCCCCGTGCGCGCCCTGGCCGCCGTGCACCGGGTCGGTGATCTCGCCGTGGGAGACCTCGCGGTCGTGGTCGCGGTGTCCTGCCCGCACCGGGCCGAGGCCTTCGCCGCCTGCCGCAAGCTGATCGACGACCTCAAGCACGAGGTGCCGATCTGGAAGCATCAGCGGTTCTCCGACGGCCAGGAGGAGTGGGTGGGTGCGACAGCGTAGATGAGGCGTAGGCCAAGGGGCTCCGGTTGCGTAACCCGACCCCTGCCGTGAGCGTTGACGGAGCGGATGGTTAATCTGCTGATCAGTCAGTTTTGGTCGCTCATGGGGTCGGGAGGTCGACATGGCGTCGCTTGCCTGGTTGCTGATTCCGCTTCTGGCGGCGGTCGGGGCCGGTCTGTGGGCCGGTTGGGCCAATCGGAACCGCAAGAGCGGCAGAACCGGTGACATCAGCGAGCTGAACGGCTACGCGGCTTTCCGCGAGGCGATGGAGAAGTCCCACTCGGGCTCCGACACCCCTGCCTGATTCCGTACGGACCCGGTGCCCGATCCCGTACGGACGCCCCAGGGATACACCCACAGGACCGTCCCGTACTGTCGTTCCATGCCACGCCGCACTGCGACGATGCTCGCCTCCACCCTGATGCTGATCGCGCTGCTCTGCGCCGGAGTGCTCATCAAAGTGCCGTACTCGGAGATGTCACCGGGGCCGACGGTGAACACCCTGGGGGACCACGACGGCGAGCCGGTGCTGCAGATCTCGGGCCGCAAGACGTACCCGACGAGCGGTCACCTGAACATGACGACGGTCAGGGTGACCAGCGCCGACTACAAGATGAACCTCCCGGAGGCCGTGTACGGCTGGCTGGCGCACGACAACATCGTGGTGCCGCACGACACCCTGTACCCGAACGGCAAGACCGAGCAGCAGTCGACGCAGGAGAACGCGGAGGAGTTCAGCCAGTCCCAGGAGAGCGCCAAGGTCGCCGCCCTGAAGGAACTGAACATCCCCGTGAAGTCGCAGGTGGTCGTCTCCACCGTCTACAAGGACAGCCCGGCCGAGGGCAGGCTGCACGCCGGTGACGTCATCAGGAGCGTCGACGGCAAGCCCGTGAAGGAGTTCACGGACGTCGCCCAGCTCGTCAGGAAGCACAAGCCGGGCGAGCAGGTCGTGTTCGGCATCGTCCCCGTCAAGGAGGCGGCCGCCGCGGAGAAGGCCGACAAGCGGCCGGCCGCGACCGAGGAAGTGAAGATCACCACGACGAAGGCCGAAGACGACCCGAAGGTCGCGATGGTCGGCATCAAGGCCGGGACCGACCACACGTACCCGTTCACCATCGACATCAAGCTCGCCGACGTGGGCGGGCCCAGCGCCGGGCTGATGTTCGCCCTCGGCATCGTCGACAAGCTCACGCCGGGCGACCTCACCGGCGGCAAGTTCGTCGCGGGCACCGGCACCATCGAGGACAACGGCAAGGTCGGTCCCATCGGCGGCATCGAGATGAAGACCGTCGGCGCGCGCGACAAGGGCGCCGAGTACTTCCTGACGCCGAAGGACAACTGCGCGTCCGCCGCGAGCGACGTCCCCGACGGGCTCACGCTGGTCAAGGTGAACACCATCGAGGACGCCGTGAAGTCACTGAAGGCCATCAGCAAGGGCGACACCGCCGACCTGCCGAAGTGCACCACGAAGAGCTGACCGACGGCCGCGGCCGGGGCGGCGGACGCCGGCCCCGGCCACGTGACGTGCGAACAGGATCAGGAAGCTACTCCGCGAACGTCGCCGCCAGCGCCTCCGCGAGACCCGGCACCAGGTCCGAGCCCGTGAGGACGTCCGTCGCCGCGTCCTTCTCGCGCAGCCGCAGCGCCGACTCGCGGGCGCCGTCACGCAGCACCGCGACGGTCATGCGGACCTCCTGGCGCTCGGGGTGCTTGGCCACCCACTTCGCGAGCTGCTTCTCGCTCATACCGTCCGGAACGGACGCCTCCGCGGATGGCGGGAGCATCAGGCGCTCCACGCTCAGGGCGCAGCCGGCGACCGAGTCGGGCCAGGCGATGGTGCCGAGGAACTCGTCGAGGGGGGAGCCCGCGGGCAGCTCCTCCTGCTCGATGGGGGTCAGGGGCGCGGCGGCAGCGGCGTCGGCAAGGCCGAGGCGGTCCGCGAGGGTCGGCTCCTGCACGCGGAGCCGGGCGGTGTCGACGAGCGCGAAGAGCCGCGCGGGCTGATCCCAGCCGAGACCGGCCACATAGTCGTCGATTTCGAGCACTGCACGGGTGAGGGGACTCGCGGCCATCGGTGGGCCGGAGGAGGAAACGTTGGGCATGCCCAATATCCTGCCTCGTTCGGACCCGGGAACGGGAACTGAGTAAAGCGTCGGTAAGTTGCATGAGTGGGCTCTACGATCGCGGGGCCCGTTTCAGCCAGCCACAGCAACAGCTACAGCGAACTTCGAGGTGCGCACCTTGGCTTTCCAGATGCCGGACCGCGGCGGAGGCCCGACGGGGCCACGGATCAGAGTGGGCCGACCGTCCCGTCGTGTCCGGACCCTGCTCATGACGCTCGGCGTCCTGGCCGTCCTTGCCATGGCGTTCGTCATGTTCGCGGGATTCTGGACGGACTGGCTCTGGTACCGCTCCGTCGGCTATTCCTCCGTCTTCACCACGACCCTGTGGACCAAGATCGGCCTGTTCTTCGTCTTCGGTCTGATCATGGCGGCCGCAGTCGGCGTGAACATCTGGCTGGCGCACCGGCTGCGCCCGCCGCTGAGCGCCATGTCGATGGAGCAGCAGAGCCTCGACCGGTACCGCATGGCGATCGCGCCCTACAAGAAGTGGCTGCTGATCGGCATCACCGCTCTCGTCGGCCTGATCGCGGGCGCGTCCGCAGCCGGCCAGTGGCGCACCTGGCTGATGTGGGTCAACGGCGTCCCCTTCCACCAGAAGGACCCCCAGTTCCATCTGGACGTGTCCTTCTTCGCCTTCGACCTGCCCTGGTACCGCTTCCTGCTGGGCTTCGGCTTCGCCGCCGCGGTGCTCTCGGTGATCGCCGCCGCCCTGACGCACTACCTGTACGGCGGGCTGCGCATCACCAGCCCCGGCGGGCGGGCCACGGCCGCGGCCACCGGTCACCTCTCGGTGCTCATCGGCATCTTCGTGGCCCTGAAGGCGGTCGCGTACTGGCTCGACCGGTACGGCCTCGCGGTGAAGTCCAGTGACTTCAAGGCCACGGGCAACTGGACCGGTCTGCGCTACGTCGACGCGAACGCCTACCTCCCGGCGAAGACCATCCTGTTCTGCATCGCCGTCATCTGCGCGCTGCTGTTCTTCGCGACGCTGTGGCGCCGCACCTGGCAGCTGCCGGTCATCGGCTTCGGCCTGATGGTGCTCTCCGCGATCCTCATCGGCGGTCTCTACCCGGCCATCGTGCAGAAGTTCCAGGTCCAGCCGAACGAGCAGGCCAAGGAGTCGCCGTACGTCGAGAAGAACCTCGAGGCGACCCGCAAGGCGTACGGCATCGGCGGCACCGACGTCACGGAGTACCCCGGCGTCAGCCGGACCACCGACAAGACGAAGCTGCGCGACGACGTGGCGGGCGCGGCGAGCCTGCGCCTGCTCGACCCGAACATCGTCTCGCCGACGTTCCAGCAGCTCCAGCAGATGAAGAACTACTACGGCTTCCCGTCGAACCTGGACGTCGACCGGTACAAGTCGAAGGACGGCAAGGAGCAGGACACCGTCATCGGTCTGCGCGAGCTGAACCTGGACGGCATCCCGAAGAACAACTGGATCAACGACCACTTCCGCTACACCCACGGGTACGGAGTGGTCGCGGCCAAGGGCACCGAGGCCGACGAGCAGGGCCGGCCGAAGTTCACCGAGTCCGATCTGCCGTCCAAGGGCAACCTGGGCAAGTACCAGCAGCGGATCTACTACGGCGAGAAGACCACGCAGTACTCGATCGTCGGCGGTCCCCAGAAGGAGATCGACTACTCCGACGACGACGGCGAGAAGACGACCAGCTACAAGGGCAAGAGCGGCGTCAACCTCTCCAACCCGCTCAACAGGGCGGCGTACGCGGTGTCGTTCGGCGAACCGCAGATGCTGTACTCCGGAGCGATCGGCGAGGGCTCGCGGATCCTGTACAACCGCACGCCCAAGGAGCGCGTCGAAGCGGTCGCCCCCTGGCTGACCATCGACGGCGACGCCTATCCGGCGGTCGTCGGCAACAAGATCCAGTGGATCGTCGACGCGTACACCACGACGAACGGCTATCCGTACGCCTCGCGGACCACGCTCGGCGACACCACGGCCGACTCGCTGACGGCGAAGAACAACCAGCGCGCGGTGGTGGCCCAGCAGAACCAGGTCAACTACATCCGCAACTCGGTGAAGGCGACCGTCGACGCCTACACCGGAGACGTCAAGCTCTACGAGTGGGACACCAAGGACCCCGTCCTCAAGACGTGGCGCAAGGCGTTCCCGGACACCGTCAAGGACAAGAGCGAGATCTCCGCGGACCTGATGGACCACCTGCGCTACCCGCAGGACCTGTTCAAGGTGCAGCGCGAACTGCTCACCCGCTACCACGTGAAGGACGCCGAGACGTTCCTGAGCGGCAGCGAGGTGTGGCAGGTGCCGGACGACCCGACGAACCAGACGTCGAGCGCCGTCCCGCCGTACTACCTGAGCATGAAGATGCCCGGCCAGAAGCAGCAGGACTTCTCGCTGACGACGTCCTTCAATCCCAACGGCCGGGACAACCTGAGTGCCTTCATGTCGGTCAACGCCGAGGCGGGGACCGATGACTACGGCAAGATCAGAATCCTGAAGATGCCGTCGAGTACGACGGTCGACGGACCCAAACAGGTCCAGAGCAAGTTCAACTCCAATGAAGCGATCGCGGAACAGATCAGACTTCTCAAGGGCGGCGACTCCGAAGTCGACTACGGAAATCTGCTCACCGTGCCGTTGGACGGAGGACTGCTCTACGTGGAGCCCGTCTACGTCAAGGGCGGCGGGCTGAAGTATCCGCTCCTGAAGAAGGTCCTCGTCACCTACGGCAACAAGATCGCCTTCGAGGACACCTTGGACAAGGCGCTCAACGTGGTCTTCGGTACGGATGCCAAGACGCCCACCGAGCCACCGGACAAGGGCGAGGATCCTGACAAGCCCGACAAGGAGAAGCCACCGAAGACCGGGAACGCCAGTCTCCAGAAGGCCATCGACGACGCCCAGAAGGCGATCGACGAAGGCAAGGAGGCCCTCAAGAACGACGACTGGGAGGCCTACGGCAAGGCGCAGCAGAAGCTGCAGGACGCCTTGCAGCGGGCCGAGGACGCCCAGACCAAGTCGTAGCGCGCGGGCAGCGCACGGGCCCCACCTCGCGCCGTGGTACGGTTGCCACACAACGGCGCGGGGTGGAGCAGCTCGGTAGCTCGCTGGGCTCATAACCCAGAGGTCGCAGGTTCAAATCCTGTCCCCGCTACTGAAACGAAGGCCCGGATCCTCTAGAGGATCCGGGCCTTCGTCATGTGCCGGTCCGGTCCCGGCGCGATCAGTGCCTATACCCGTGGCCCATGCCATCGGTGTGGGGTTCGTGCGAAGAGTGGTCCGGGCGGGGGGAGTTGAGCAAAGCTGTGTTTCACTTATCTCTCTGTGGGCATGTCGACAAAACGCTGAAGTGACCTCAATGGCTGCGGTATACCAGGTGTACCCAGGTTGCAGGTGGTGCGACGATGGACGTTATGGGGGACAAGGCAACTCTGTTGGAGAGTGGGCGGTTTGCGCAGCCGGCCGAACGGGAGGATCCCGGGTCGGCCGCTGAGGAGATGCGGCACCGGCTCGCGGCCGAGGCCGGAGACGTGGACGCGATGAGCGTTCTCGGCAGCCTGCTGCTGCGCCGCGGTGATCTCGACGGTGCCGAATCCTTGCTGCGGGCCGCGACCGCGGCCGGTGACCGTGCCGCCGCCAACAACCTCGGCGTCCTTCTGCATCAGCGTGGATATGTCGATGAAGCGGCAGGATGGTGGCGCATCGCCGCCGTCGCCGGTTCCGCCGCGGCGGCGCACGCGCTCGGCCGCCACCACCGCGAGCGCGGCGACGAGCCCGCCGCCGAGTACTGGCTGCGGCAGTCCGCCGAGCAGGGCCACACGCTGGGGGCGTACGCCCTCGCCGACCTCCTGGAACACCGCGGTGACGTGGGCGCGGAGCGCTGGATGCGCACGGCGGCCGAGCGCGGCCACCGCGAGGCGGCGTACCGCCTGGCGCGGGTGCTCGACAAGCGCGCGGAGCGGGAAGGGCCGGGGGAGTCCGGTGTCCGGACCGGGACCGGTCTGCGCCCCGCGCTGTCCGCGGTCTCCGGTCAGCCGGGTCAGCCGGGTCAGTCCGCGCGCCCCGGCGCGGGTGGGCGGATCGACGGCTCGAAGCCCGGTCTCGTACGCCCCGACATGGGGGCGCGCATCGGGAACATGCGCCCTGCCAGTGGTGCGCGCTCCGGTGACGCGCGCTCTGACAACGGACGCAAGGACGGTGTCCGGGCGGGCGGCGCCGACGCCCGGCGCGGCGGCGACCGCGGCCTCTCGCTCACCGACGAGGCCGAGCAGTGGTACCGCCAGGCGGCCGCGCGCGGACACCGCAGGGCGGCCCTGCACCTCGGCGCGATCCTGGAGCGGCGCGGCGACCTCAAGGAGGCCGGGCGCTGGTACCTGACCTCCGCCAAGGACGGCGAGGCGCGCGCCGCCTGCGCGCTCGGCTTCCTGCTTCGCGACGCGGGCGACGAGGAGAACGCCGCCGTGTGGTGGCTGCGGGCCGCCCAGGACGGCGACGGGAACGCCGCCAACGCCCTGGGCGCGCTGCACGCCGAGCGCGGCGAGACCCAGACCGCCGAGCGCTGGTACCGCGCGGCCATGGACGCGGGCGACAACAACGGCGCGTACAACCTCGGCCTGCTCTGTGCCGAGCAGAAGCGCACCGCGCAGGCCGACCAGTGGTACCGCCGCGCCGCCTACGCGGGGCACCGCGAGGCGGCCAACGCGCTCGCCGTGCTGCTGCTCCAGGGCGGCGACGCGGCCGGTGCCGAGCCGTGGTTCTCCAAGGCCGCGGAGGCCGGCAGCGTGGACGCGGCGTTCAACCTCGGGATCCTGTACGCGAGTCGGGGTGACGACACCGCGGCCCTCAAGTGGTACGAGCGGGCCGCCGCGGCCGGGCACACCGAGGCCGCCCTCCAGGTCGGCACGGCGCGGCTGCGCGACGGCGACGAGCGGGACGCCGAGCGGCACCTGCGGTGCGCGGCGGGCGGCGGCAGCGCGGAGGCGGCGTACCGGCTCGGCACCGTGCTCGACGCGCGGCGTCCGCCCGCCGGGCCGCCCGCGCTCGGGGAGCCCGCCGCACAGAAGACCGAGTGCGAGGAGTGGTACGAGCGCGCGGCCGAGCAGGGGCACCGGCGGGCCCAGGTGCGGGTCGGGATGCTCGCCGCGGGCCGGGGCGACGTGGTCGAGGCCGCGCGCTGGTACCGGCTCGCCGCGGAGGCGGGGAGCCGGAACGGGGCGTTCAACCTGGGGCTGCTGCTCGCCAGGGAGGGCAGTGAGCCCGAGGCCGCGCTGTGGTGGACCCGGGCCGCCGACGCGGGGCACGGGCGGGCGGCGCTGCGGCTCGCGCTGCTGTACGCGCGGCGGGGGCAGCTCACCGAGGGGCAGCGGTGGGCGTCGCGGGCCGTGGAGCTCGGGCCCGCGGAGGTCGCCGAGCGCGCCGCGCGGCTGCGTGAGGCGCTGCGGCAGGAGCTCACGGCGTAGGTTCAGGAAGCGATTTGCGCTGGTCGTGGGCCTGGCGTACTGTTGGGTTCACCGACGCGGGGTGGAGCAGCTCGGTAGCTCGCTGGGCTCATAACCCAGAGGTCGCAGGTTCAAATCCTGTCCCCGC
>NZ_JBHXTE010000023.1:0-155955 GCF_042677545.1 Streptomyces sp. NPDC127108
CCCCGTGTGCTGCCGGGGCCGGGCCCCGTAAGGGGCGCGGGGAACTGCGCGACCAGCCACAACAAAGCCGCAGACGCGTCTGCCGGGATCTCCGCAGACGCTTCTGCGGCTTTTCGCGCGCTGAGCGCGCAGTTCCCCGCGCCCCTTACGGGGCCCGCCCCGGACGGCGGGGGCCGTCCCGAGAAGCGGCCAGCGATCACGTGTCGCAGCCGACGCCGTCCCCGTCGCGGTCGAGGTGACGGCCGTAGCCCGGCTCGCCGCGGTGCACGGGCGCCGCACCCGCCGCGCGGGCCGCGGCGCAGTTCGCGTAGTAGGCGGCACCGCCGCCGGAGCCGCTGCCCGAGCCGTCGTCGCCGGAACCGCCGGGGTCGTCGTCGCCCGAGCCGCCGCTCGGAGGCCGCACCGTGACGGTGGCCTTCACGGTCTTCGTCGTGCGCACGGTGACGGTCTCCGCCGGTTCGGGCTCGGCCTTCTCGACCTTGGCCTTGGGGGTCACCGTCGTCGTCGCGGTGACCGTGGACCGTGCGGCGGCCTGCGTGGACTTCGTGTCGCCCTCGGAGGCGTCGCCGCTGGCGCCCGCACCGATGCCGATCAGGAACGCGAGGGCGAGAGCGGGGAGCACGAAGCGCTTCCGTGCCCACTTGGGCGCGGTACGGGGCGTGGCTGGTGGTACATGCGGAGTGGTCATCTCGTCCCCCGATCTTCCGGGCTCTGATACCGCCGGGCCCCGACCGTAGCGCCGTGCCCTCGGGGGTGAAGGAGCTTCGGAGGCGGGGTGACCTACTCGTGACTCATGAGCCGCGCGGCTGAGGCGGCTGAGGCGGCTGAGGCGGCTGAGGCCACCGCTACCGTGCCGTCGGACGCCCGCGCCCCGCCGCCCCTACCACTGGGGCGGACTCGCGATCGCGCGGGCCAGGACGTCGTCCAGGAGACGGGCCGTGGCGGGGACGTCGAGCTGGGAGTTGTCGATGATCGGCAGCCCCGAGCCGTACCACCCGGCCATGCGGCCGTGGATGCGGGCCACCTCTTCGTCCGTGAGGCGACGGTTCCCGCTGCGCTGGGCGTTGCGCTCCAGGACGACTTCGAGTCCGGGCAGCAGGACGACCGGGAGCAGACCGGGGCCGACGTGCCGCTTCCAGCCGCCGAGGCCGACCACGGGCCGGTCGGGGAAGACGGCGTCGTCGAGGATGCAGGAGATGCCGTTGGCCAGGAAGTTCCGCGCGGCGAAGCCGCAGGTGCGCCGCGCCAGGCGGTACTGCGCCTCGGAGTGGTCGTTCCAGCCCGACTGGGGGTCGGCGAAGCCCGAGCGCACCCATTCGCGTACGTCGTCGAGGCTGATGTGGGACGTCGGCACGCGCCGGTGCTCGGCCCAGAACTTCGCGACGCTGGTCTTGCCCGCGCCCGCGGGGCCGATGAGGAGCACGGCGAGCGTGGTGGAGCCCGTGTCGGCGCGGGCCGTGCCGGGCGGCGGGCTCGGCATGGCGACGGGGCCGCCGGGCGGGAGCTGGATGTGGCCGGTGGTGTCACGGGCGGGCGGCGCGGGGGCGTGGTGCGCGGCGGGGCCGGTCTGGGCGTGCCCGGCGGCTGCGGGGTGCGGGGCGTGACCGGGAGCGTGCGGGGCCGGTCCGGGCGCGTGCGCCGTCGGCCCCGGAGCGTGCGGAACGCCCGGGACCGGTCCCGGGGCGTGCTGCGATCCTGGCACGTGCGGAGCCGGTGCGTGCGGCGCGCCCGGTGCGTGCGAGGCACTCGGCGTCCCGGGCACGTGCGGCGGCGGGGAACCCGGAGCGGCACCCGGCGGCGGACCGCTCGGGTGGTGTGCGGCCGGGGACCAGCCGGTGGCCGGTCCGTGCCCCGGCTGAGGGGGCGGCGGCAACGGAGACCCCACAGCGTGCTGCATCCGGTGCCACTCCGTCTCGTACGACTGCTGATGCGGGCGGCAGCCGGGGCCACCCTTACCGAACGGTACCGTCCCCGGCCGATGTTGTGTGAACGGCCGGGGCGGCCGAGAAGTGCCCATGGCTGATTTCGGTCCGCCCCGAACAGGGCGGACCACGCGGTCAGTCGGCGACTTCCCCGTACGCGGCGAGCAGCACCGCCGGGTCCGGGCCCTCCAGGACGGTGGGCTTGGCGAGACCGTCGAGGACGATGAAGCGCAGCAGGTCACCGCGGGACTTCTTGTCGACCTTCATGTTCTCCAGGAGCTTGGGCCACTGGTCGTAGCGGTAGCTCAGCGGCAGCCCCACGGACTCCAGGACGGTGCGGTGACGGTCGGCGGTCGCGTCGTCAAGGCGGCCCGCCAGGCGGCCGAGTTCGGCCGCGAAGTGCATGCCGACGGCGACGGCGGCACCGTGCCGCCACTTGTAGCGCTCGTTCTTCTCGATGGCGTGCGCCAGCGTGTGCCCGTAGTTGAGGATCTCGCGCAGGCCGGACTCCTTGAGGTCGCCGGAGACGACCTCGGCCTTGACCTTGATGGAGCGCTCGATCAGTTCGGAGGTGTGCGGCCCGGTGGGCGTACGGGCGCCCTCCGGGTCGGCCTCGATGAGGTCGAGGATCGCCGGGTCGGCGATGAAGCCCGCCTTGATGATCTCCGCGAGCCCGGAGACGTAGTCGTGCACCGGCAGCGAGTCGAGCGCCGCCAGGTCGCAGAGCACGCCCGCGGGCGGGTGGAAGGAGCCCACCAGGTTCTTGCCCTCGGCGGTGTTGATGCCGGTCTTGCCGCCGACCGCCGCGTCGACCATGGCGAGCACGGTCGTCGGCACGGCGATCCACCGCACCCCGCGCAGCCAGGTCGCGGCCACGAATCCGGCGAGGTCGGTGGTGGCACCGCCGCCGACGCCCACGATCACGTCGGTGCGCGTGAAACCGGACTGCCCGAGCGCCTTCCAGCAGTACGCGGCGACCTCGGCGGTCTTGGCCTCCTCGGCGTTGGGCACCTGCACGGCCACGGCCTCGTACCCCTGGTCGGCCAGGTCCTGGCGCAGCGCGTCGCCGGTCTCGGCCAGCGACTCGGGGTGGATGACGGCGACCCGCTTGGCGGCGTCGCCGATCAGGGCGCCGAGTTCACCGAGCAGCTGCCGCCCGACGAGCACCTCGTACGGCTCGGTGCCCGCCGTGCCGCCGACGTGGATGCGCGTCACTGCCTCGCTCATGCTTCCTTCAACTCCAGTGCGTCGAGGACCGCTTCCGCGACCTCTTCGGGGGTGCGGTCGTCCGTGGCGACGACGGCGCGGGCGACTTCTTCGTACAGATGGCGGCGCGCGTCCATCAGCTCGCGCCACTGCTTGCGCGGGTTGACCAGGAGCAGCGGCCGGGCGGTGTTGAGCCCGACCCGGCGGACCGCCTCGTCGACGTCCATCGCGAGGTAGACCACGGGCAGGCCCCGCAGCAGCGCGCGGGTGCCCTCGTCGAGGATCGCGCCGCCGCCGAGGGCGAGGACGCCGTCGTGTCCCGCGACGGCGGCCCGCACCGCCGCGCGCTCACGCTCGCGGAAGTACGGCTCGCCCTCGTCGAGGAAGAGGTCGGCGATCTCGCGGCCCTCGGCGGCCACGATGTCGGCGTCGGTGTCCCGGTAGGCCACACCGAGCCGGTCGGCCAGGAGCACGCCGACCGTGGACTTGCCCGAGCCCATCGGGCCCACGAGCACGACGCGCGGCCGGTGCGTGGACCCGGCGGCGGCGTCCGTCGACCCCTCGGCCACCGGTCCGGCCTCGCCGCCCGTCACCGGATCTGGAGGTTGTCGAGGTACGAACGGACGTTGCGGCGGGTCTCGGTCACGCTGTCACCGCCGAACTTCTCCGCGACCGCGTCCGCGAGCACCAGCGCCACCATGGCCTCGGCCACGATCCCGGCCGCGGGGACGGCGCAGACGTCGGAGCGCTGGTGGTGCGCCTTGGCCGCCTCGCCGGTGGCCACGTCGATGGTCGCGAGGGCGCGCGGCACGGTCGCGATGGGCTTCATCGCGGCGCGCACCCGCAGCAGCTCACCCGTGGAGAGGCCGCCCTCGGTGCCGCCGGACCGGCCGGTGGCGCGCTTGACGCCGTCGGCGGTGGCGATGATCTCGTCGTGCGCCTTCGAGCCCGGCACCCGCGCGAGGTCGAAGCCGTCCCCGACCTCGACGCCCTTGATTGCCTGGATGCCCATGAGGGCGCCCGCGAGCCGCGCGTCCAGGCGCCGGTCCCAGTGCACGTGCGAGCCGAGCCCCACCGGCACGTCGTACGCGAGCACCTCGACCACACCGCCCAGGGTGTCGCCGTCCTTGTGGGCCTGGTCGATCTCCGCGACCATCGCCTTCGACGCGTCGGCGTCGAGGCAGCGCACGGGGTCGGCGTCGAGCTTCTCGACGTCGGCGGGGGTCGGGTACACGCCGTACGGAGCCTTGGCCGCGGCCAGCTCCACGACGTGGCTGACGATCTCGATCCCGGCCGTCTCCTTCAGGTAGGAGCGGGCGACCGCGCCGAGGGCCACGCGGGCCGCGGTCTCGCGGGCGGAGGCGCGCTCCAGGATCGGGCGGGCCTCGTCGAAGCCGTACTTCTGCATGCCCGCGAGGTCGGCGTGGCCGGGCCGGGGCCGGGTCAGCGGGGCGTTGCGGGCCAGCTCGGCGAGGACGCCGGGGTCGACCGGGTCGGCCGACATGACCTGCTCCCACTTGGGCCACTCGGTGTTGCCCACCATGACCGCGACGGGCGAGCCCATGGTCAGTCCGTGCCGGACGCCGCCGATGAACGTGACCTCGTCGCGCTCGAACTTCATGCGGGCGCCGCGCCCATAGCCGAGGCGCCGCCGGGCGAGGTGGTCCGCCACCATGTCCGTGGTGATCGGGACGCCGGCCGGAAGGCCCTCCAGCGTCGCCACCAGTGCGGGTCCGTGGGACTCCCCCGCGGTCAGCCAGCGCAACCTGCTCAACGGTGCTCCTCATGCTCGCGCCTGGAACTGCTTGTCGGCGCGACCGGGTGCGCGGCCCTGGCCCGCCACCCCTGATCCTCCCACGTCCCGGGGCGTGACCCGGCGCCCGGTCCATCTGACGGACGCCGGGACGGACTCCGCTGCGGCACGCCCCCGTCCGCCCGCTGTCGGCCGTCAGCGCCCCGCGAGCGCCCGCTCCCCCGCCTTGCGCATCACGTCGAGGGGTCCGGGGGTCCGCCCCGTCATCTGCTCGACCTGCAGCACCGCCTGGTGCACCAGCAGGTCCAGCCCGCTGACGACGGCGCCGCCGTACGCCGACCAGCGCGCCGCGAGCGTCGTGGGCCACGGGTCGTACAGCACGTCGAAGAGCGTGGTGGGCCGCTCCGGCACGGCGTGGGACAGCTCGTCCGTGGTGCCCGCCGGGGTGGTGGCGATGACCAGCGGCGCGTGCAGGGCCCGCTCGGCGTCCGCCCAGTCGGCGGTGCGCACCGCGATGTCGAGCCGTTCGCCCCACTGCCGCATCTCGGCGGCGCGGGCCTCGCTGCGTACGTACGCGACGACCTCACCGGTGCAGATCCGGGCGAGCGCGGCGAGCGCGGAGGACGCCGTGGCGCCCGCGCCGAGGATCGCGGCGGAATCGACCTGTTCGATGCCGCGCTCCCGCAGGGCGGCGACCATGCCGGGGATGTCGGTGTTGTCGCCGGTCAGGCGCCCGTCGTCCGTCCGCACGACCGTGTTGACGGCCTCCACGGACGCGGCGGTGTCGCTGACCGAGTCGAGCAGCGGGATCACGGCGCGCTTCAGCGGCATCGTCAGGGAGAGCCCCGCCCACTCGGGCCCGAGCTGTTCGAAGAACCCGGGCAGCGCGTCCTCGTCGACCTCGAAACGGTCGTACGACCAGTCGCTCAGGCCCAGTTCCCGATATGCGGCGCGATGCAGCACCGGGGAGAGCGAATGGGCGATGGGAGAGCCGAGCACTGCCGCTCGGCGCACGTGTGCGCTCATTGACCGTTCTGTTCCTGGAGGTTCTGCTCGTACTTCTTGCGGTTCCGGTTCTGCTCTTCGTTCGTTTCCGCGAAGAGCGTCTCGTCCTCGCTGACGGAGACGAAGTAGTACCAGTTGCCCTTCGCCGGATTCAGCGCGGACTTGATCGCGACTTCGCCCGGGTTGCCGATCGGTCCGGGCGGCAGGCCCTTGATCTTGTAGGTGTTGTACGGGTCCTTCAGCTTGCGGAGTTCGTCGACGGAGCCGATGGCGAGCTTGGACTGGCCCTTCAGGTAGTTCACCGTCGAGTCGAAGTCGAGGAGGCCGTACGTCTCGGTGTTGCCGGGCTTCAGTCGGTTGTAGACGACCGTCGCGACCTTCTCGAAGTCGTGCTTGTACTTGCCTTCCGCCTGCACGAGGCTCGCCACCGTGACGACCTCGAGCGGGTTCTTCAGGCCCAGTTGCGAGGCCTGCGCCTCGACGCCCATCGAGTCGTACTTGGCGGTGGCTTCGGCCACCATCTTCCGCAGGACGTCCGCGGGCTTCTGCCCCTTGGCGACGGGGTAGCTGGAGGGGTAGAGGAAGCCTTCCAGCGGGTCCATGGCCTCACTGGACATGTTGGCCGTGGCCCACTTGGGCAGGCCGAGTTTCTTCCATTCCTTGTGGGCGATGTCCTTCGTGGTGCCCTTCTTCAGCTGCAGCCGCTCATCGATCTCGTTGTACACCCAGACATTCCGCTTGCCTTCCGGAATGATGAGGTTGTTACGGCTCTTCGGGCTGAGCATCAATTCGACGGCGGACGCGGCCGACATCTGTTTCTTCAGGGTGTAGACGCCCGCTTGGATTTTCTGTCCGTCCGGGTTCTTGCCCTGTGCGGAGACGAATGCGTCGACGCTCTTGACGACTCCGGCGGCCTTGAGGCGGTTGCCGATGTCATAGCCACCTGAACCCTTTTCGATGGTGACGGTGACATTCGACGCGGTGCCGTCGCCGGAATAGTCCGGGGCCGTGCCGAAACGATCCTGGTAGAACTGGTAGCCGAAGTAGCCGACGCCGCCGAGTACACCGGCGAAGACCACGGTCACGCCCAGGCAGGCGCAGCCGCTGCGGCGTTTCTTGGGTTTCTTGCCGCCGCGGCCCCGGCGGTCGCCGCGGCCGCCGTCGCGCCCCGGTTCGTCGTCGTCCTCGTCGGCGCCGTCCGCGAAGAAGGCGTGCTCGCCCTGGTCGGGCCCGGGGTCCCAGTCGGTCTCCGGCTCCGGTTCGGGTGCGGGGCGCCGACGTCCCGGCGGCTCGGGCGGCGGGTAGGCCTCCGAGGTGCCGTAGTAGTCGGGGCGTTCCTCGGCGTAGGGCGCCTGCTGCCCGCCGTAGGGGTCCACCGGGTCGCCGCCGTAGGGGACCTGCCCGTTCTGCCCGGTGTCCCAGCCGCCGTCGCCGGGCTGGCCGCCCCCGCCGTACTGCGCCTGGGCGGGCGCGTATCCCTGCTGGTCATAGCCCTGCTGGTCATAGCCCTGGGAGCCGTAGGCCTGGTGCTGGCCCGAGTTCCAGTCGCCGTAGGGAGCCTGCTGCTGCGGGTGCTGGGCCTGCTGGGGGTGAGCCTGCTGGTGCGGGTACTGCCCTTGCTGCGGGTGGGGCTGGTGGTGCGACTGCTGGGGGTGCTGCTGGTGCGACTGCTGGGGGTGCTGCTGGTGCGGCTGCTGGGGGTGGTACTGCTCCTGGCCGCCGTAGGGGGACGGGCCATTGCCCTGCTGTCCTCCCCATCCGCCGTCCCCGTACAACGGGTCCTCGGGATGCCACGGTTCGGAGCCTGGGCCCCGGCCATACTCAGTCATCGATCCCCTACGAGCCGCGAGGCGGGGGCCGCCGACTGGATATCAGGGCAACCGTTCCGCCTCTTGATGCTGTGCGTCGGCTGTTCGAACGCCGCCGCATCGCGCGGAACGTTACCGTATCGCGATCAGATGACCACTTCGACGCCCTCGCCGGGTGCCCTTCCTGACGCCCGTTCGGACTCCAGCGCCTGCTGCAGAATCACCACGGCCGCCGCCTGATCGATGACAGACCTGCCCTTTTTGGACTTCACGCCGGAGGCGCGCAGGCTCTGACTGGCCGTCACTGTGGTCATCCTCTCGTCCACGAGCCTCACCGGAACGGGGGCGATCCCGGCGGCGAGCTCCTGGGCGAAGCCGCGGACCTTCACGGCGGCCGGGCCCTCGCCCCCCTTGAGGGAGCGAGGGAGCCCGACGACGACCTCGATCGGCTCGTACTCCTCGACGAGTTGCTTGAGCCTGCGCTGGGCGGCCGGGACGTCACGTCCCGGCACGGTCTCCACCGGTGTGGCGAGGATCCCGTCGGGGTCGCACGAGGCGACCCCGATCCGGGCGTCCCCGACGTCGATCGCGAGCCTGCGCCCGCGACGGATGCCTTCGGTCATCGGGGCGGGCCTCAGGCCGTCTCGGTGACGAGGCGCTCGACGGCGGCGATGGCGTCACCGATGGCGGCCACGTTCTGGCCGCCGCCCTGGGCGACGTCCGGCTTGCCGCCGCCTCCGCCACCGAGGGTCTTGGCGGCGGTGCGCACCAGGTCACCGGCCTTGAGGCCGCGCTCGCGGGCGGACTCGTTGGTGGCGATGACCGTCAGCGGACGGCCGTTGGCGGTGCTGAACAGGGCCACCACGACCGGACGGTCGCTCGGGATGCGGCCGCGCACGTCGAGGACCAGCTTGCGCAGGTCGTCGGCGGTGGTGCCGTCCGGGACCTGGCCGGTGACGAGCGCGACGCCGCGCACGTCCTTGGCGCCCTGGGCGAGACCGGCGGCGGCCTGGAGGACCTTCTCCGCGCGGAACTTCTCGATCTCCTTCTCGGCGTCCTTCAGCTTGGCGAGCATGCCGGAGATCTTCTCGGGCAGCTCCTCGGGGCGGCCCTTGACCAGCTCCTGGAGCTGGGCGACGACCGTGTGCTCCTTGGCCAGGAAGTTGTACGCGTCGACGCCGACGAGGGCCTCGATGCGGCGCACGCCCGAGCCGATGGAGGACTCGCCGAGCAGCTTGACCAGGCCGAGCTGGGCGGTGTTGTGCACGTGGGTGCCGCCGCACAGCTCCTTGGAGAAGTCGCCGATGGTGACGACGCGCACGCGCTCGCCGTACTTCTCGCCGAACTCGGCGATGGCGCCCTGCTTCTTGGCGTCGTCGATCGACATGACCTCGGCCTGGACGTCGAGCTCCCGCGAGAGCACGTCGTTGATCCGCTGCTCGACGTCCGTCATCACGGTCGTGGGCACGGCGGACGGCGAGCCGAAGTCGAAGCGGAAGCGGCCGGGCTGGTTCTCCGAGCCGGCCTGGGCGGCCGTCGGGCCGAGCGCGTCGCGCAGCGCCTGGTGGGTGAGGTGCGTGGCGGAGTGGGCGCGGGCGATGGCGCGGCGGCGGTGGGAGTCGATCGAGGCCCACACCGGAGCGCCGACGGTGATCTCGCCGACCTGCACGACGCCCTTGTGGACGTGCACGCCCGGCACCGGCTTCTGGACGTCGCGGACCTCGACGACGGCGCCGCTGTCCAGGCGGATGCGGCCGGTGTCGCCGATCTGGCCGCCGCCCTCGGCGTAGAACGGGGTGCGGTCGAGGACGATCTCGACCTCGTCGCCCTCGGTGGCGGCGGGCGAGGAGACGCCGTCGACGAGGAGGCCGACGATCACGGCCTCGTTCTCGGTGGCCGTGTAGCCCGTGAAGTCGGTGGCTCCGGCGTTGTCGGCGATCTCGCGGTAGGCGCCGAGGTCGGCGTGGCCGGTCTTCTTGGCCTGGGCGTCGGCCTTGGCGCGCTCCCGCTGCTCCTTCATCAGGCGCCGGAAGCCGTCCTCGTCCACGGTCAGGCCCTGTTCGGCGGCCATCTCCAGGGTGAGGTCGATCGGGAAGCCCCAGGTGTCGTGGAGCAGGAACGCCTTGTCGCCGGGCAGCACGGTGGAACCGGCGGCCTTGGTGTCGGTGACGGCGGTGTCGAGGATGTTCGTGCCGCCCTTGAGGGCCTTGAGGAAGGCGGCCTCTTCGGCGAGGGCGACGGTCTCGATGCGCTTGCGCTCGGTGAGCAGCTCCGGGTACTGCTCGCCCATGGTCTTGATGACCGTGTCGACCAGCTCGGCGACGACCGGTCCGGAGGCGCCGAGCAGGCGCATGTTGCGGACGGCGCGGCGCATGATGCGGCGCAGGACGTAGCCGCGGCCCTCGTTGCCGGGCGTGACGCCGTCGCCGATGAGCATCACGGACGTGCGCATGTGGTCGGCGACCACGCGCAGCGAGACGTCCGAGCCGTGCTCGGCGCCGTAGCGCACGCCGGTCAGCTCGGTGGCCTTGTCCATGACGACGCGCAGGGTGTCGGTCTCGTACATGTTCTGTACGCCCTGCAGGATCATGGCGAGGCGTTCCAGGCCGAGGCCCGTGTCGATGTTCTTCGACGGCAGGTCGCCGAGGATCGGGAAGTCCTCCTTGCCCGTGCCCGCGCCGCGCTCGAACTGCATGAAGACCAGGTTCCAGATCTCCACGTAGCGCTCGTCGTTGACGGCCGGGCCGCCCTCCTCGCCGAACTCGGGGCCGCGGTCGTAGTTGATCTCCGAGCACGGGCCGCAGGGTCCGGGGACGCCCATGGACCAGAAGTTGGGGCCCATGCCCAGGCGCTGGATGCGCTCGGCGGGGACGCCGATGACGTCGCGCCAGATGCGCTCGGCCTCGTCGTCCTCCTTGTAGACCGTGATCCAGAGCTTCTCCGGGTCCAGGCCGTAGCCGCCCTTGTCCTGGGGCTCGGTGAGCAGCTCCCAGGCGAGCTTGATGGCGCCTTCCTTGAAGTAGTCGCCGAAGGAGAAGTTGCCGCACATCTGGAAGAACGTGCCGTGCCGGGTGGTCTTGCCGACCTCTTCGATGTCGGGCGTGCGCACGCACTTCTGCACGCTGGTGACACGAGGGGCGGGCGGCTTGGCCTCGCCCAGGAAGTAGGGCTTGAAGGGGACCATGCCCGCGGGGACGAGGAGCAGCGTCGGGTCGTCTGCGATCAGCGACGCCGACGGCACGACCTTGTGCCCACGCTCCTCGAAGAAGCTCAGCCAGCGGCGGCGGATTTCAGCCGACTCCATCAGTGGTCCTCATTCCGGTTGTACGAGTACATCGTGTCCGTCGACTTCGCGAGGGACTTGGGGGTCTTCTTGGTGGCGGGCTCGACGAGCGCGAAGCGACGCTGTGCGGGCAGTTCGGGGTCGACCGGGGCGTTCACGCCGAGGGCGTCGCCCAGCTCGGCCTCGCGCTCGGCCATGCCGTCGCGGACGTCGAGCGCGAAGTCCTTGAGCCGGTGGCCCGCTTCGAGCGCCTTGTCGGCGGCCCTGGCGGCGAGGCTCTCCGGCGTCAGCTGCTTCAGCTTGCGGTTGACCTTGGTGGTGGCCCAGACGCCGGCGGCCGCGCCCGCGGTGAACCAGAACGTACGTCGGAACATCGCTGCGTCAGTCCTTCTTCCGCTTGCCCCGCCGTGCGGACGGGAGGGTGCGGCCCACGATCACCGTACGACGCGACGGCTTGGCGGGCACTTCCTTACGACTGAGGGCCCGGCGCACTCCGTAGCCGAACGCCGCCACCTTGACCAGCGGGCCGCCGAAGGTGGAGGCCACGGTCGTGGACAGCGCCGACGCGTTCGACGTGACTTCCTGGACATCCGTGGCGATGGCGTCCACGCGGTCGATCTGGGTCTGCGCGGAGCGCACGGCCGTCGAGGCGTCGGCGAGCAGGGGCACTGCCTGCTCGGTCACGTCCGCGACGAGCTTGGTGGTCGCCCTGAGCGTCTGCGCCAGCCTTGCCAGCGCCACGGCCAGGAAGGACACCAGAATCGCCCAGAAGACGGCCACCAGGATCCCGGCCACCTCGCCACCGGACACCGCTCACCGCTCCCTGAGACATCGCCCTGGATTCGCTGTGGATCCCAAGGTCGTCGAACGTCGAAAAGTCGTCCTCCGACCCTATCGCGCCGGGGCCCCGGCTCCGTACCGCATTACCGCATGCGGCACTTGGGCGCGGCAGTACGCGCGAGCTCGGGCCAACTGATTGTACGGAACGCTTACGTCTGAGTACGCTCCGTACCCCATGCGACGCTCTCAGCGCCCCGACGACCGTCGGAGCGACTCCGCCGGCTCCCGCGGCTGCCCGCCCGCCATGGGGAACCTCCCGGCCGAGCTGACCGCCTTCGTCGGGCGCACCGCCGAACTGGCGGCCCTGCCCGCGGCCCTGGCCTCCGCGCGTCTGGTGACCGTGACGGGCGTCGGCGGCGTGGGCAAGTCACGGCTCGCGGTGCGGGTGGCGGCGGCGGGCGGGCCGCGGGACGGGGCCTGGCTGGTGGAGCTCGCGGGGGTGCGTGACCCGCAGCTCGTGGAGCACGCCGTGGCCAGTGCCCTGGAGCTGACGGACCACACGAGGCGCTCGCCGCGGCAGGTGCTGCTCGACCGGCTCGCGGGGCGTGAACTGCTCCTCGTCGTCGACGGGTTCGAGCACCTGGTGGACGCGACGGCGTCGCTGGTGCGGGATCTGCTGCTGCGCTGCCCGGGCCTTCGGGTGCTCGCGGCGGGCCGCAGGCCGCTCGGCACGGCCGGTGAGCGGGTGCTTCCGCTCGCGCCGATGCCGGAGGCGGACGCGGCCGCGCTGTTCACGGACCGGGCGGCGGCGTGCCTGCCGGGCTTCGCGCCGGACGAGCGCGACCTCGCCGACGTGCGGGAGCTGTGCCGCCGTCTCGACGGCATCCCGCTCGCCCTGGAACTGGCGGCGGGTCGGCTGCGGGTGCTCTCCCCCGGGCAGCTCCTGACCCGCCTCGACGACCGGTTCCGGCTGCTCGCCGGTACGCGCCGGGACGTGCCGCCGCGGCATCAGACGCTGCGGACGGCGATCGGCTGGAGCCATGAGCTGTGCACGGCGCGGGAGCGGCTCCTGTGGGCGCGGCTCTCCGTCTTCTCCGGGCCGTTCGACCTGGAGTCGGTCGAGTACGTGTGCAGCGGCGACGGGCTGCACGCGGACGACGTCCTGGACGTGCTCGACGAGCTGCTCGCGCAGTCCGTGGTCTCCCGCGAGGAGAGCCCGACGGGGGTGCGCTACCGGATGCTCGACACGGTCCGCGCGTACGGCGCGGAGTGGCTGGAGGCGGCCGGCGACGCGGCCCGGATGCGGCGCAGGCACCGCGACTGGTACATGGGACTCGCCACGTGGTGCGAGCTGGACTGGTTCTCGCCCCGGCAGGCCGAGGTGGCCACGCTCGTCGAGTGCGAGCTGCCCAATCTGCGCACCGCCCTGGAGTTCTGTCTGACCGAGCCGGACGAGACGCACCTGGGCCAGTATCTGGCGGGCACGCTCTGGTTCTGCTGGGTCGGCTGCGGGCGCCTCGCGGAGGGCAGGCACTGGCTGGAGCGGGCCGTCGAACTGGACGGCGCGCACGAGGAGTCGCGGCTCAAGGCGCTATGGGTCCTCGGGTACGTGGCGATCCTCCAGGGCGACACGGTGCCCGCGCTGTGCGCGCTCCAGGAGTGCCAGGACACGGCCGAGCGCACCGGCAGCGCCGTCGCGGCGGCGTACGCGGTGCACCGCCTGGGCTGTCTGGCGCTGGTCACGGACGACATGCCGCGCGCGGAGCGGCTGCTGCGCACGGCGCTCGACCAGTACCGGCGGATCGGGGAGCTGAACAGCAACGTCCTGATGGGCCAGGTCGAGCTGGCGATGGCGCTGGCCTTCCAGGGGTCGCTCGGGGACGCGGTGGAGCTGTGCGAGGACGCCCGGCAGGTCTGCGAGGACCACGGGGAGCGCTGGGCACTGGCCTACGCCCTGTACGTCCTCGGCTACGCGGCCTGGACGCACGGCGAGCACGGGCGGGCGCGGGACCTGGTCACCCGGTGTCTGGACCTGGACCACGCCTTCCACGACCTGCTCGGCACGGCGCTCGCCGTCGAGCTGCTCGCCCTGTTCACGGTGGCGGAGGGCGACGCGGCGGAGGCGGCGGTGCTGCAGGGTGCCGCGGCGCGGATCTGGCCGTCGGTGGGGCTGCCGCTCTTCGGCTCGGAGCACTTCGGCGGGCCGCACGCCCTGTGCGAGGCGCAGGCCCGGGAACGGCTCGGCGACGAGCGGTACGAGGCGTGTGTGCGGGCGGGCACCGAGCTGAGCCCCGATGTGGCGGTCTCGCGGGCGCTGGGCCGACGCGCGGAGGTGACCGGGGAGCGCCGCCCGGGCCGTGGTGAGGCGCCGGTGCCGCCGGAAAAGCGCGAACCCGCCGTCTCCCCGACCACGTGGGGCGGGGAGACGGCGGGCTGAAGCAGGTGAGGCTACGTCCGGGTCAGCGGGCGTAGTACTCGACGACGAGCTGCTCGTCGCAGATCACGGGGATCTCCTTGCGGTTCGGCTCGCGGTCCAGGCGGAAGGCCAGGGCCTTCAGGTTCACCTGGAGGTAGCGCGGGGTCTCGCCGTCGGCGGCGAAGCCACCCTCGCGCGCGACCTCGAACAGCGGCTTCTGGCGGCTGCGCTCGCGGACCATGACGACGTCGTCCGGCTTCACGCGGAAGGACGGCTTGTCGACCTTCTGGCCGTTGACCTCGATGTGGCCGTGGACGACCATCTGGCGGGCCTGGTAGATGGTGCGGGCGATGCCCGAACGCAGAACCAGGGCGTCGAGACGACGCTCCAGCTCGATGACCAGGGCCTCACCGGTCTTGCCCTGGGTCTTCGCGGCACGCTCGTAGGCGCGGACGAGCTGACGCTCGGACACGTCGTACTGCGCGCGCAGCCGCTGCTTCTCGAGCAGACGGACCTTGTAGTCCGAGTTCTGCTTGCGGCCACGGCCGTGCTCGCCCGGCGGGTAGGGGCGGGCCTCGAAGTACTTGACGGCCTTCGGGGTCAGCGCGATGCCGAGGGCACGCGACTTCTTGACCTTGGGGCGGGACTGGTTCGGCATGAACCAAACACCTCTGTTTTCTGTACGGAATCGGCTTCACCAGGGTTAGGGGAGGTCGCATCCGCAGCCTGGGAAACCCGGTGGGGCCGGTCGGTCGGACCCACCTGGCAGCCGTTCCCTGGTCTGGGCACTATGTGCAGCACGCGAGTGGCCCACCGACCGTGTCCCGGGATCCGGGAGGGTGGTGGGCTGCCCGCGACACCTTCGACGGTGCGCGACGCTCCTGGAACCTCCCTGCCCGGGGGCGGGGGCTCCGGCTGGATGTCCCGTTCTGGTGGTGCCGGTACGAGACCGGACACGGGACGCAGCACTCCGAGGGATTCTACAGGGCGGTCGGGACCGCTTGCGACACGGGTGGATCAGGGGCGCTTGCGGCCCAGGTGGGTCAGGACCGCTTGCGGCCGAGGTGCTTCCTCGTCCACTCGACGGCGTCCGCGTACCGTGCCTCGGCGCCGTGCCGGGTGGGGGTGTAGTACTCGCGGTCGCGCAAGGCTTCGGGGGCGTACTCCTGTGCGGCGATGCCCTCGGGCAGGTCGTGCGGATACACATAGCCCTGGGCGTGCCCCAGCTTGGCCGCGCCCTTGTAGTGGCCGTCGCGCAGGTGGGGCGGGACGGGGCCCGCGTGGCCCTTGCGGACGTCTTCGAGGGCGGCGCCTATGGCCGTGGTCGCGGCGTTCGACTTCGGGGCCAGGGCGAGGGCGATGGTGGCGTGGCTGAGGGTGAGGGCCGCCTCGGGGAAGCCGATCATGGCGACGGCCTGGGCGGCGGCGACGGCGGTGGGCAGGGCCGTCGGGTCGGCGAGGCCGATGTCCTCGCTGGCCGAGATCATCAGGCGGCGGGCGATGAACCGGGGGTCCTCGCCCGCCTCGATCATGCGGGCCAGATAGTGCAGGGCCGCGTCCACGTCGGAGCCGCGGATGGACTTGATCAGGGCGCTCGCGACGTCGTAGTGCTGGTCGCCGGCGCGGTCGTACTTGACGGCCGCGCGGTCGACGGACTCCTCCAGGGTCTGGAGCGTGATCTCCTTGTCGCCCTTGGAGAGTGCCGAGCCCGCGCCCGCCTCGAGGGCGGTGAGCGCGCGGCGGGCGTCGCCGCCCGCGATCCGCAGGAGGTGCTCCTCGGCGTCCTCGGGCACGGTGACGGCGCCGCCGAGGCCGCGCTCGTCGGCGAGGGCCCGCTTGAGCAGTCCGCGCAGGTCGTCGTCCGTGAGCGGTTCGAGGGTGAGCAGCAGGGAGCGGGACAGGAGCGGGGAGATCACGGAGAAGTACGGGTTCTCCGTCGTCGCGGCGATCAGCGTCACCCAGCGGTTCTCGACGGCGGGCAGCAGGGAGTCCTGCTGGGCCTTGCTGAAGCGGTGGATCTCGTCGAGGAAGAGGACGGTCTCCTTGCCGTGGCCGCCCATCGCGCGGCGGGCGCCGTCGATGACCGCGCGGACCTCCTTGACGCCCGCGGTGATCGCGGAGAGCTCCACGAAGCGCTTGTTCGTCGCCTTGGAGACCACGTACGCCAGGGTCGTCTTGCCGATGCCGGGCGGGCCCCAGAGGAACACCGACGACGGTCCGGCGGGGCCGCCGCTGCCCTCGACGAGTCGGCGCAGCGGCGATCCGGGCCGGAGCAGATGCTGCTGTCCGACGACTTCGTCGAGGGTGCGCGGGCGCATCCGGACGGCCAGGGGACTGCTGGACGGGTCCTTCTCCTGGCGGTCTTCGGCTGCGGCGGTGAACAGGTCGGGCTCCACGTCGAAAACCCTATGTCACCCCACTGACAACCGGCCCCCGCCGCCTCGGATCCAGCCTCGGATCCGGCCTCGGACCGGGCCTCAGATCCAGAGGTCGGAGCCCCAGCGCGTGAGGATCAGCATCGCGATGATCCCGACGTGCACGACCGGCAGGGCCCAGGAGAAGTCCTCGAAGAAGGTCTTCAGCCAGCCCGGCGCGGGCAGGAAGCCCTGGCGGACGTTGAAGGCCGTGACGTACCAGAACATCACGATCGTGGCGACCCAGGCCAGGCAGCACCACAGGCACAGCGCGTTGATGCGGTACAGCGACTGGAACTGCAGCCAGGTGCAGAAGCCGACGCCGAAGAGCGTGCCCGCGTTGAACGTCAGCCAGTACCAGCGCGGGAAGCGGGCGCGGCCGAGCAGGCTCATGCCGACACCGATCACGACGGCGTACGCGGCGAGGCCCAGCATCGGGTTCGGGAAGCCGAAGGCCTCCGCCTGGTCGCTCTTCATGATGCTGCCGCAGGCAACGACCGGGTTGATGCTGCAGCCCGGCTGGAAGTTCGGGTCCTTCAGCAGCTCGAACTTGTCGAGCGTGATGACCCAGGAGGCGAGCAGCCCGGCGGCTCCGGTGATCACCAGGAGCAGCGCGAGCGCCCTGCTGCCGCCGACGGCCCCCGGCGCGTCCTCGTGGTCCTGGCCGGCCGCGGCGCCGTCCTTCACTGGCTGCTTCACCGAGGTGGGTTTACTCATCACGCCGTTCCGTCGCTCGTGGTGGCCTGCGGGCAGGGACATTGTGCCGTACGTAGCTGTGTGTCCACCGATCGGTGGACACAAGCAGATACGTATGGGGGTCCCGCCGTGTTCGCTCCGACGGGAGGCTCGATGTCATGACAACGCATCAACTAGCCGTCGACGTCCGTGGGCTGCGCAAGAGGTACGGACCCGTGGCCGCCGTGGACGGCATCGACCTGGCCGTGGGGCACGGCGAGGTCTTCGGCATCCTCGGTCCGAACGGCGCGGGCAAGTCCACGACCGTCGAGATCCTCCAGGGGCACCGCACGCGCGACGCGGGCGAGGTGTCCGTCCTGGGCGCCGACCCGGCGACGGCGAGCCGAGCCCTGCGGGCCCGCGTGGGCATCGTCTGGCAGGACGAGTCGGCGCCCGCCGAGCTGACGGTGCGCGAGACGGTGAGCCACTTCGCGCGGTACTACCCACGACCCCGCCGGCCGCAGGACGTGCTGGACCTCGTCGGCCTCCAGGAGAAGGCGGACAGCCGCGTCAAGGCGCTCTCGGGCGGCCAGCGCCGTCGGCTCGACGTGGCACTCGGCATCATCGGCGACCCGCGCCTGCTGCTGCTCGACGAGCCGACGACGGGCTTCGACCCGGCCGCCCGCCGCCAGTTCTGGGGCGTCATCCGGACCCTGGCGGACGAGGGCACCACCGTCGTCCTCACCACGCACTACCTCCAGGAGGCCGAGGCCCTCGCCGACCGCATCGCGGTGATCGCCCGGGGCCGGGTCGTGGCCGAGGGCGAGCCCGCGGCCCTCCGCCGGGAGTACGGCAGCGAGGCCGTCGTCTCGTGGACCGAGCCCGACGGCGACCCCCGCGACCTCCGCACCGCGACCCCGACCCGGACCGTCGCCGAGCTGATGAGCCGCTTCGACGGCGAGATCCCCGGCCTGCGCATCAGCCGCCCCAGCCTGGAGGACGTGTATCTGCGCCTGATCGGACAGGAAGACGGGCCGAAGTCCGAGGAGGACGAGCGATGACCACGACGACCTCGCGCGGCACACCCGGGGCTCCGCGGACCCCGCGCCTCCCTGGGCTCACCCGGGCCGCGTCCGGCGCCGAGCGGCTTCCCGGGGCCTGGTGGCTGGGACTGCACCAGGGCGCGCTGGAGCTCAAGCAGTTCTTCCGCCAGCGCGAACAGGGCGTGTTCACGTTCGCGTTCCCGGTGGTGCTGCTCTTCCTGTTCGCGTCGATTTTCAAGGACGACGTGGCGGACGCGGGCATCACGGCGTCACAGCTGTACGTCGCGGCGATGATCGGCGCCGGCATCATGTCCATCAGCTTCCAGTCGCTCGGCATCGCCATCGCGATGGAGCGCGACGAGCATGTGCTGCGGCGCCTGCGCGGAACCCCGATGCCCCCGGTCTCGTACTTCCTCGGGAAGGTCTGGCTCGTCCTGGTCACCGGCATCCTGGAGACCCTGCTGCTGCTCGTCGTCGGCGCGACGATGTTCGACCTGGACCTGCCGACGTCCCCGGAGAAGTGGCTCACCTTCGCCTGGATCTTCGTCCTCGGTCTGACGGGCTGCGCGCTGCTCGGCGTCGCCATCAGCAGCGTCCCGCGGTCCGGCCGCAGCGCCTCGTCCGTGGTCGTCCTGCCGTTCCTGGTGCTGCAGTTCATCTCCGGTGTCTATATAGCCATCGACACGGTCCCGGACTGGATGCTCACGCTCGGCGCCCTGTTCCCGCTCAAGTGGATGTGCCAGGGATTCCGCGGGGTGTTCCTGCCCGAGTCCGCTCAGGTCCTGGAGCAGGCGGGGAGTTGGGAGTACGGGCGCATCGCGCTGGTGCTCACGGCCTGGTGCGTCGGAGGATTGGCGCTGTGTCTGTTGACCTTCCGTTGGAAGAGCCGCCGGGACGGGTGAGCACGGAGCCCGGTCCCCGGGACAGTGACCAGTGGGACCGCGGCTTCCTGCTCTGGGACTGCTACTTCGCCGTCGTGTGGGTCGGCACGCTGGTCCTGGCGTTCAGCGTCGAGGGGCCCGGCGGCGCCGCCCGCCCGGCGTCGGCCGCGCTGGTCGTGCTGCTCCTCGTCTGGTACGTGGTCAGCGGCCGACCGGTGCTGCTCACCGAGGGCGCCGACCAGCGTCGGGCGGTGCGCTATCTCACGGTGGCCACGGCCCTGTTCGTGGCCACCGGCGTCCTCATCACCGAGACCCGGCTGCTGACCTTCGCCCTGGTGCCGCAGTGCTTCATCGCGCTGCGGATCCGCCGTGCCATGGTCACCCTCGCCGTGATCAACGTCGCGCCGGTGGCGGGCTGGGCGCTGCTGTGGCGGCCGGACGCGCAGGACGTCTTCCTCAACTCGGTGGGCGCAGCCGTGTCCCTGGTGTTCGGCGCGGCGCTCGGGACCTGGATCATCCACATCATCGCCCAGAGCCAGGAACGCGCGGACCTCATCGCGGAGTTGGAGGCGAGCCGTGGGGAGGTGGCCCGTCTTTCCGCCGAGCGCGGCGCCCTCGCCGAGCGCGAGCGCATGTCCCGCGAGATCCACGACACCCTCGCCCAGGGCTTCACCAGCCTGCTGATGCTCGTCCAGGCCGTCGACGCGGAGCTGGACCGCGACGTGGCGGCGGCCCGCCGCCACCTGGAGCTGATGCAGGCCACGGCCCGGCAGAACCTCGCGGAGGCCCGGTCCCTCGTGGCCGGACGCGCGCCGGACGACCTGCGCGGCGGCTCCCTCCCGGACGCCCTGCGCCGCGTCGCCGCCCGCCACGGCGCCGCCGTCACGGTCACCGGCACCGCCCGGCCGCTGCCCCCGGGCCTGGAGGTCGTCGCCCTGCGCTCCTGCCAGGAGGCGCTGGCCAACACGGCGAAGCACGCGGGCCCCGACGCCGAGGTGCGGGTCGCCCTCGGCTACCGGCCGGGTGCGCTCACGCTGACGGTCAGCGACTCGGGACGCGGTTTCGACACCGGCGCCCACCACGAGGGCTTCGGGCTGCGCGGGCTGCGGACGCGGGCGGCCGAGGTCAGCGGCACGGCCAAGGTGGTCAGCGCTCCTGGTCGGGGCACGACGGTCACGGTCCGCCTGCCGCTCCCGGAACCGGACGGCACGCCTGAGCCCCACGGCCCGCCGGAGCTCCACGGCACGCCTGAGCCCCACGACCTGCCGGAGCCCAGCGCCACCCCCGATCCGCCCCACCACTCCCCCGAAAGGACCGCGCCGTGATCCGTGTCCTGCTCGCCGACGACCACCCCGTCGTCCGCGAAGGCCTGCGCGCCATGCTCAGCGCCGAGCCCGACCTGGACGTCGTCGCCGAGGCGGCCAATGGACCGCAGGCCGAGGCGCTCGCCGCCCGGCTGCGCCCCGACATCGTCCTGATGGACCTGCGGATGCCCGGCGGCGACGGCGCGGACGCGATCGTACGGATGACGGAGGCGGGACTCCCGTGCCGGATCATCGTCCTGACCACGTACGAGACGGACCGGGACATCCTGCGCGCCGTCGAGGCGGGCGCGGCGGGCTACCTCCTCAAGGACCTGGCCCGCGGTGAACTCGCGGACGCGGTGAGGGCGGCGGCCCGCGGGGAGACCGTCCTCGCCCCGTCCGTGGCGGCCCGCCTCGTGGACCAGTTGCGCGCCAGGCCGGAGCGGCCGCGTCTTTCGGAGCGCGAGACGGCCGTCCTGCGGCTCGTCGCGGAAGGCTGCACCAACGCCGAGATCGGCCGTCGGCTGCACATCGGCGAGTCGACGGTGAAGACACATCTGCTGCGCGTCTTCGGCAAGTTGGAGGTGGCCGACAGGACGGCGGCGGTGACGAGTGCGATGCGGCACGGGCTCCTGGAGGGCTGACCCGGAAGGCCGACCGGGAGGGCTGGGTCCGCGCCTCCGGGAAACGGCTGGGCCCCGGGCGCGCATCCGCACCCGGGGCCCAGCCCACAAGCATCAGACCAGCTTGCTCTTCACCACGGCCACGATCTCGTCCACCGCGACCGCCGTCTGCTCTCCGGACTCCATGTCCTTGAGCTGGACGACGCCCTCGGCGAGATCACGCTCACCGGCGACGACGGTGAAGCGGGCGCCCGAGCGGTTGGCGTTCTTCATGGCGCCCTTGAGCCCCTTCCCGCCGTACGAGAAGTCGGCGGCGACCCCGGCCCGGCGCAGCTCCGTCACCTTGGCGAAGAGCACCCGCCGCGCCTCCTCGCCGAGCGGCACCGCGAACACGCTGGTGGCCGCGGGCAGGTCGAGGGCGACGCCCTCCGCCTCCAGGGCGAGCACCGTGCGGTCCACGCCGAGCGCCCAGCCCACGGACGGCAGCGCGGGACCGCCGATCATCTCGGACAGGCCGTCGTAGCGCCCGCCGCCACCGACCGCGGACTGCGAGCCGAGGCCGTCGTGGACGAACTCGAAGGTGGTGCGCGTGTAGTAGTCGAGCCCGCGGACCAGCTTCGGGTCGTCCTCGTAGGCGACGCCCGCCGCGGTCAGGAGCTCCCGCACCTGCTCGTGGTACGCCTTGCAGGCGTCGCACAGGTAGTCGGCGAGCATCGGCGCGCCCACGAGCTGCTTCTGCACGTCGGCGCGCTTGTCGTCCAGGACGCGGAGGGGGTTGATGTCGATACGTCGACGTGTCTCCTCGTCCAGGTCGAGCTCGCGCAGGAAGTCCTGGAGGGCGGCGCGGTAGACGGGACGGCACTCCTTGTCGCCGAGGGAGTTCAGCAGGATGCGGAACTCCCTCAGGCCGAGCGAGCGGTAGGCCTGGTCGGCCAGGATGATCAGCTCGGCGTCGAGCGCCGGGTCCTCCGCGCCGATCGCCTCGGCGCCGACCTGGGAGAAGTGGCGGTAGCGGCCCTTCTGCGGGCGCTCGTAGCGGTAGTACGAGCCCGAGTACCAGAGCTTGACCGGGAGGTTGCCCGCCTTGTGCAGGTTGCCCTCAAGGGCGGCGCGCAGCACGGAGGCGGTGCCTTCGGGGCGCAGCGCGAGCTTGTCGCCGCCCTTGGTCTCGAAGGCGTACATCTCCTTGGTCACGATGTCGGTCGACTCACCGACACCGCGCGCGAACAGCTCGACGTTCTCGAAGCCGGGCGTCTCGACATAGCCGTACCCGGAGTTGCGCAGCGGTGCGGCGATGGCCTCGCGGACGGCGAGGTAGGTCGCGGAAACCGGCGGCAGCAGGTCGTACGTGCCCTTGGGGGCCTGGAAGGTACTCACGGGTTTTCTCTCGTCACATTCCTCGTCGGGGAGCGTCGGCTCCCAGGCCGGCGGCCACCTGGCGCAGATACGGGTTGGTGGCGCGCTCACGGCCGATGGTCGTGTGCTCGTTGTGGCCGGGCAGGACCACGGTCGAGTCGTCGAGCGGCAGGCACACGCGTGCCAGCGACTCGAGTATGTCGGCGTGCGATCCGCCGGGCAGGTCGGTGCGTCCGATGGAGCCGGCGAACAGCAGGTCGCCCGAGAAGAACACCGAGGGGACCTCGGCGGACTCGGGCAGCCGGAAGGTCACCGACCCCTTCGTATGCCCCGGCGCGTGCGCGACGGAGAAGTCGAGCCCGGCGAGCTTCAGCTCCTCGCCGTCGGCCAGCTCCCTGAGGTCGGAGGGCTCGCCCACGGTCAGCTCGCCGAGCAGCTGCGCGCCGAAGGACCGGCCGATGGCCTTCTCCGGGTCGCTCATCATGTACCGGTCGTCGGGGTGGATCCAGGCGGGCACGTCGTGCGCGCCGCAGACCGGGACGACCGACGCGACATGGTCGATGTGGCCATGGGTGAGGATGACGGCGACGGGCTTGAGCCGATGCTTCCGGAGCGCTTCCTCGACTCCTTCGGTGGCCTGGTGCCCCGGGTCGATGATCACGCATTCCTCGCCTGCGGCGGGGGCGACCAGGTAGCAGTTGGTCCCCCAGGCCCCGGCGGGAAACCCGGCAATGAGCACGATCGTCCTTCGTTTCGTCGTCCGGCGGAGGTGGCAGCGGAGATTGCGGCAGTTCAGAGCCTACCGGCGCTGCCGATTCCACAGCTAACCCATATACGGTACGGGGCACACGCGGCCGGTCGCGCCGCGCGACGACGACCCAGGCGACGTACGACAGACGCGCCGACCGAGACGTACAGGGAGTGCACCCGGTGGTCAGCCAGGAACAGCGGCGCAAGCAGCTCGCGCGGGAGAAGTTCTTGCGGCAGCAGCAGCGGCGGGAGGCCGCGCGACGTCGGCGGCGGATGCGCAACGCGGTGATCGCCGGTGTGGTCGCCCTGGTGGTGGCGGGGGGTGCGGTCTCGTACGCGGCGGGCGCCTTCGACGACGGTGGCTCGACGAAGGACGACGCGGCTCCGTCGCCGACGCCCAGCAAGCCGGAGGACCCGTGCGGCAAGGCCGCGCCGGGCAAGATCAAGCCGCTCTCCTTCAAGAAGGAGCCGGCGCTCACTGTCGACAAGTCGGCCTCGTACCAGATGAAGCTGGCCACGACGTGCGGCGACATAGGCATCGACATGGACGCGGCGAAGGCCCCGCACACCGTGAACTCGTTCAAGTTCCTGGCCGACAAGGGGTACTTGGACCACACGCGGTGCCACCGCCTCACCGCGGGCAACGTCAACGTTCTGCAGTGCGGCGACCCGAAGGGCACCGGCGAGGGCGACCCCGGCTACACCATTCCGGACGAGAATCTGAAGGACAAGCGGCTCAAGGGCGGTGTGTACCCGGCGGGCACGGTCGCCATGGCGAACAAGTACAAGCCGGACACGAAGAAGGGCCGCGACACCGGTGGCAGCCAGTTCTTCCTGGTCTACCAGGACAGCCAGTTGCCGCCCGACTACACACCGTTCGGGACCGTCTCCGACGCCGGCATAAAGGTCCTCAAGAAGATCGCCGCGGCCGGTGAGGGCAGCGGTCAGGGCGACGGCGCACCGAACGCGACGGTCGTCATCGACAAGGCCACCGTACGTAAATCCTGACCACCGGCGGGCGAATTTCGCTCGCGCTGGATGCGGACAGCCGCCCCGCCGGTCGCCTATGTTGGCGGTGACGAAACTGTGGACGATGCCGGGGGCCCGTGGCCTTGTGCAGGCATCATGTGGAGGAGGCGCTGTGAGCAGCGACCCGTGGGGCCGCGTCGACGAGACGGGGACCGTGTACGTGCGTACGGCCGACGGCGGCGAGCGAGTGGTCGGATCGTGGCAGGCAGGATCTCCCGAGGAGGCCCTGGCCTATTTCGAGCGCAAGTACGACGGTCTGGTCGTCGAGATCGGACTTCTCGAGCGCCGGGTGAAGACGACCGACCTGTCGGCCAAGGACGCGACGACCGCCATCGACCACCTGCGCCAGCAGGTCGACGAGGCACACGCCGTCGGCGACCTGGACGCGCTCGGCAAGCGGCTCGACAAGCTGGTCGAGACCGTCGAGGCGCGCCGTGAGGAGCGCAAGGCCCAGAAGGCCAAGCAGTCGGACGAGGCGCGGCACTCCAAGGAGGCGCTGGTCGCGGAGGCCGAGGAGCTGGCCCAGAGCGAGCAGTGGCGTGCGGCCGGTGAGCGCCTGCGGGCCCTGGTGGACACCTGGAAGGGGCTGCCCCGCCTCGACCGCAAGTCCGACGACGAGCTGTGGCACCGCTTCTCGCACGCCCGCTCGGCGTTCTCCAAGCGCCGCAAGGCCCACTTCGCGTCCCTGGACGCGCAGCGCGAGGACGCCCGCAAGGCCAAGGAGAAGCTGGTCGCGGAGGCCGAGTCGCTGTCGGGCTCGACGGACTGGGGCCCGACGGCCGCGCGCTACCGCGAGCTGATGGCCGACTGGAAGGCGGCGGGCCGCGCCCAGCGCGAGCACGAGGACGACCTGTGGAACCGCTTCCGCGGCGCCCAGGACGTGTTCTTCGCGGCGCGCAGCGCGGTCTTCGCGGAGCGCGACGCCGAGCAGGGCGAGAACCTCAAGCTCAAGGAGGAGCTGGCCGACGAGGCCGAGAAGCTCGTCCCGGTGACGGACCTGAAGGCGGCCCGCGCGGCCTTCCGGTCCATCAACGAGCGCTGGGAGGCCATCGGCCACGTCCCGCGCGACGCCCGGCCGAAGGTCGAGGGCCGGATGCACGCGGTCGAGCGGGCGCTGCAGGAGTCCGAGGAGGCCGAGTGGCGCCGGACGAACCCGGAGGCGCGTGCCCGCGCCGAGGGCCTGACCGGTCAGCTCCAGGCCGCCGTCGACAAGCTCAGGGGCCAGATCGAGACGGCGCGCACGGCGGGCAACAACGCCAAGGCCGACAAGCTCCAGAAGGAGCTCGACGGCCGTCAGGCGCTCCTCGACCAGGCGCTCAAGGGCCTGCAGGAGTTCGGCGGCTGAGCAGTTGTCCGTGCTCTACGTAGAGGGGCTCCCGTACATCACGTACGGGAGCCCCTCTACGTAGTACACCGGTCGCTGGTGCTACGGCCTGCGTGCCGACGTCACGCGGTACACGTCGTAGACGCCCTCGACTCCCCTGACCGCCTTGAGCACGTGGCCCAGGTGCTTGGGGTCGCCCATCTCGAAGGTGAAGCGGGAGGTGGCGACCCGGTCGCGGGAGGTCTGCACGGCCGCGGACAGGATGTTGACGTGCTGGTCGGAGAGGATGCGCGTGACATCCGAGAGCAGCCGGGAGCGGTCCAGGGCCTCCACCTGGATGGCCACCAGGAAGACCGACGACTGCGTGGGCGCCCACTCGACCTCGAGGATGCGCTCCGGCTCCCGGGACAGCGAGTCCACGTTCACGCAGTCGCTGCGGTGAACCGATACGCCACTGCCGCGTGTGACGAACCCGATGATGGGGTCGCCCGGCACCGGCGTGCAGCAGCGGGCCAGCTTGACCCACACGTCGTCGACGCCCTTGACGACGACCCCGGGGTCGGCGTTGGAGCGGCGCTTGGACCGGCTGCGCGAGGGCGGCGCGCTCTCGGCGATGTCCTCGTTGGCGGCCTCCTCGCCGCCGAGCGCCTGGACGAGCTTCTGCACGACGCTCTGCGCGGTGACGTGGCCCTCGCCGATCGCCGCGTACAGCGAGGAGATGTCGGGGTAGCGCATCTCGTGCGCGAGGGTGACCAGGGAGTCGCCGGTGAGGATGCGCTGGATCGGCAGGTTCTGCTTGCGCATGGCGCGCGCGATGGCGTCCTTGCCCTGCTCGATGGCCTCCTCGCGGCGCTCCTTGGAGAACCAGGCGCGGATCTTGTTGCGGGCCCGCGGCGACTTGACGAAGCCGAGCCAGTCCCGGGAGGGGCCCGCGCCCGCGGCCTTGGAGGTGAAGACCTCCACCAGGTCGCCGTTGTCCAGGGTCGATTCGAGCGGTACGAGCCGTCCGTTGACCCGGGCGCCTATGGTGCGGTGGCCGACCTCGGTGTGCACCGCGTACGAGAAGTCGACCGGGGTCGCGCCCGCGGGGAGCGCGATGACGTCGCCCTTCGGCGTGAAGACGAAGACCTCGTTGCGCGACAGGTCGAAGCGCAGGGACTCCAGGAACTCGCTGGGGTCCTCGGTCTCCTTCTGCCAGTCCAGGAGCTGACGCAGCCACGCCATGTCGTTGAGGTGGTCGTCCTTGCCGGTCTTCTTCGGCACGTCCGTGCGCACCTTGGAGGCGCCGGCGACGGCCTCCTGCTTGTACTTCCAGTGCGCGGCGATGCCGTACTCGGCGCGGCGGTGCATGTCGAACGTGCGGATCTGCAGCTCGACGGGCTTGCCGTTGGGGCCGATGACCGTCGTGTGCAGCGACTGGTACATGTTGAACTTGGGCATCGCGATGTAGTCCTTGAACCGGCCGGGGACCGGGTTCCATCGCGCGTGGACGGTGCCGAGGGCCGCGTAGCAGTCGCGGACGGTGTCCACGAGGACGCGGATGCCCACCAGGTCGTAGATCTCCGCGAAGTCACGGCCGCGGACGATCATCTTCTGGTAGACGCTGTAGTAGTGCTTCGGGCGACCGGTGACGGTGGCCTTGATGCGGGCGGCGCGCAGGTCGGCCTGGACCTCGTCGGTCACTATGGCCAGGTACTCGTCGCGCTTGGGGGCGCGCTCGGCCACCAGACGCACGATCTCGTCGTACATCTTGGGGTAGAGGATCGCGAAGGCGAGGTCCTCCAGCTCCCACTTGATGGTGTTCATGCCCAGGCGATGCGCGAGCGGAGCGTAGATCTCCAGCGTCTCGCGGGCCTTCTTCTCCTGCTTCTCGCGCTTGAGATAGCGCATCGTGCGCATGTTGTGCAGGCGGTCGGCGAGCTTGATGACCAGGACGCGGGGGTCCTTGGCCATGGCGACGACCATCTTGCGCACGGTCTCGGCCTGCGCGGCCTCGCCGAACTTGACCTTGTCGAGCTTGGTGACGCCGTCGACGAGCAGGGCGACCTGGTCGCCGAAGTCGCGGCGCAGGGTGTCGAGGCCGTACTCGGTGTCCTCGACGGTGTCGTGCAGCAGGCCCGCCATCAGCGTCGCGGGGTCCATGCCCAGCTCGGCGAGGATGGTGGTGACGGCGAGGGGGTGCGTGATGTACGGGTCGCCGCTCTTGCGCTTCTGGCCGCGGTGCCAGCGCTCGGCGACCTGGTAGGCGCGCTCGATCTGGCGCAGCGTGGCGGTCTCGATCTTCGGGTCGTTGCTGCGCACTATGCGGAGCAGCGGTTCCAGGACCGGGTTGTACGGGTTGGAGCGCTGGACGCCGAGGCGGGCGAGGCGGGCGCGCACGCGGTTGGAGGAGCCGGAGCGCTCGGCCTTGCCGCTGACGGGGGGCTTGCTCGGGGCGGGGGTCCGGCCGGGGGCCGGGCGGACCGGCGGGGCGGCGGGCACCGGCGGGGCGGGCTGCGGCTCGGTCGGCGGCTTGGGGCGGGTCTGCTCGGCCGACCGCGTCTCGGCCGGTCGCGACGCACCCTGCTCGCCCTGTGCGGACGTCCCGCCGGGCGCGCTCGGTGCCTTCTTCGCGGGCGCGACAGCGGGCGCCGCGGCCCGCTCGGCCTGCTGGGCGGACTTGGCGGCGGCAAGTGGCTGGGACTCGTCTGGCAAGAGCGCTCCCTGTGCGCGATCGGGTCCCCCGGTGAGGTCCCGAAGTGCCCATGGTATCGATCCTGGGCCGACGGCTCGCCCTCGGCCGGTGAGACGGCTCTGTACTGGAGAAACACCAGAGGCGGGCGCCGGATTCCGCCGGGCCCGCCTCTGTCGCCGCTGGGGTGGTGCTCGAGTGTCCCAAGCCGGCCGCCACGGCCGGGCACTCCCTTCAGGGCCTCTTGTGCCTTCTCCTGCCCTCTCCTGGGGCCTCAGACGGTGAGCAGCGCCTCCAGGGGCGCGCCGTCCAGAGCGGGATTCAGCCGCTCGCGGCCGTTGAGGAAGCCCAGCTCCATCAGGACCGCCACACCGGCCACCTCGGCCCCGGCACGGCGGATGAGCCGCAGCGAGGCCTCGGCGGTGCCGCCGGTGGCGAGGACGTCGTCGATGACCATGACGCGGTCGTCGGGCTTGAGGTCCTCGGCGTGCACCTCGATCTCCGCGCTGCCGTACTCCAGGTCGTACCGCTGGCTGAGGGTCGCCCCGGGGAGCTTGCCCGCCTTGCGTACGGGAATGAAGCCGACCCCGGCGCGCAGGGCGACAGGAGCGCCCAGGATGAACCCGCGTGCCTCGAGCCCCACGACCTTGGTGGCGCCGTGCCGCACGCTCAGGTCGGCGAGGGCGCCGGTCAGAGCGGTGAACGCGGCCGGGTCCGCGAGCAGCGGCGTGATGTCCTTGAACAGCACGCCGGGCTCGGGGTAGTCCGGCACGTCACGGATGCGGCTCAGGAGCAGCGCGTTGACGTCGGTGAGCTCGGTCATCGGCGCTTCCCCGACGGGCGGCCGCGGCCGCGGTTGCGGGTGGGCTGCGCACGGGGGCCCGAGCGCGGGCCGACCACGGCGGGGGCCGAGTCGGCGGAGTCCTCGTCGGGCTCCGCGTCGCCGTCGTCGGGGTTCGCGTCCGCGGACACCGGGGTCTCGGCGGACTCGCCCTTCGCGGCGGCCGCCCTGCGCTTGGCGAGCACCCGCTTCTTGAGCGCCTTCATCTGCGGCTCGGTCTCCTTGAAATCGGCGACCAGCGGGGTCGCGATGAAGATCGAGGAGTACGCGCCCGCGGCGAGGCCGACGAACAGCGACAGCGAGATGTCGTTCAGCATGCCCGCGCCGAGGAAGCCGCCGCCGATGAACAGCAGACCGGCGACCGGCAGGAGCGCCACCACCGTGGTGTTGATGGAGCGCACCAGCGTGCTGTTGATCGAGCGGTTGGCGACCTCGCTGTAGGTGAAGCGGGTCTGCTTGGCGAGGTCCTTCGACTGTTCCTTGAGGCTGTCGAAGACCACGACCGTGTCGTACAGCGAATAACCGAGGATGGTCAGCAGACCGATCACCGTGCCCGGTGTGACCTCGAAGCCCACGAGGGCGTACACACCCACGGTGATGGTGATGTCGTGGATGAGGGCGATGAGGGCGGCGAGCGCCATGCGCCATTCGAAGGCGATCGCCAGATAGATCACGACGAGGACCATGAAGATCGCCAGGCCTTGCCAGGCCTTGTTGGCGATCTGTTCGCCCCAGCTCGGGCCCACGAGGTCGGCGTTGATGTCGTCGGCCTTCATGTCGAGCTCCTTGGCGAGCTCGACCTTGATCTGGTCCGACTTGTCGGTGTCCACACCGGCGATCTGGATGCGCAGGGTGTCGTTGCCGAGCTTCTGCACGAGCGCGTCGTGGCCGGAGGCCTCTTCCGCGATCTCTTCGGCCTTGGCGACCGACACGCTGGTCTTCGGGGTGTTGAAGACGGCGCCGCCCTCGAACTCGATGCCCATGTTCAGGCCGCGCACCGCCAGGCCGACGATGGCCGTGATGGTGATCAGGATCGAGATGCCGTACCAGATCTTGCGCTTGCCGACGAAGTCGTAGCCGACCTCGCCGCGGTAGAGCTTGGCGCCGAGATCTCCGAGTTTCGACATCTCACGCCTCCTTCGGGGTCGAGTCGGCGGGGGCGGCGGTCGCGGCGGCGCGCGAGCGGCGCAGCGGCGGCTTGGCACCGAGACGCTTCGGGTCGAGGCCGGACCACTTGCCGCCGCCCGCGAAGAACTTCTTGCGGGCCATGATCGTCATCAGTGGCTTGGTGAAGAAGAACACCACGACGACGTCGAGCAGCGTGGTCAGACCCAGCGTGAACGCGAAGCCCTGGACCTTGCCCACGGTGACGACGAAGAGCACCGCGGCGGCGAGGAAGGACACGAAGTCGGACACCAGGATGGTGCGCCGGGCCCGCGGCCAGGCGCGCTCGACGGCGGGCCGCAGCGTGCGGCCCTCGCGGACCTCGTCCCTTATGCGTTCGAAGTAGACGATGAAGGAGTCGGCGGTGATACCGATGGCGACGATGGCGCCACAGACCGCGGGCAGGTTCAGCGCGAACTTAATCGTCGGGCCGAGCAGCGTCATGATCGTGTACGTCAGCGCCGCCGAGACCCCGAGGCTCGCGATGGCGATGAGGGCCAGACCGCGGTAGTACGCGACCAGGTAGATGATGACGAGCGCGAGGCCGATGGCGCCGGCGATCAGACCGGCGCGCAGCTGCTCGCCGCCGAGGGCCGCGCTGACGGTCTGGACGCTCTGCTCCTTGAAGGTCAGCGGGAGCGCGCCGTACGACAGGATGTTGGCCAGGTCCTTGGCCTCGTCCTGGGTGAAGCTGCCGGAGATCTCGGCCTCGCCGGACGTCAGCGCCTGCCGCACGTACGGAGCGGAGACGACCTCGCCGTCCATCACGATGCCGAACTCGTTCTGCGGCGGCTGCTTGCTGGCGAGCTTGCCCGTGATGTCACCGAACTGCTTCGTGCCCTTGCCGGTGAACTTCATCGTGACCTTCCAGCCAGCGGCACCCTGGGTGTCGTAGACGGCCTTCGCGTCATCGACCTCCTTGCCGTTGACCTCGGAGGGTCCGAGGATGAACTTGTCCCAGCCCTTGCCGTCGCCGCTCTTGCCGCAGGCCACGACCGGGTCGGTGGGCTTGACGCCCTCCTTGACCTTCAGGCGGGCCTTCTCGTCGGTGCAGTCGAGCTTGGTGAACTGGTCCTGGAGCTTGGCGGTGGGGTCGGGCGGCGGCGGGGCCTTCACGCCCTTGCCCTTGTCGGCATCGTCCTTGGCGTCGCCCGTGGGCGTCCCGGACGGGGTGGGCTCGTCCTTCAGGCCGTCGGTGACGGAACGGCCCTGGGTCGTCGGTGTCCCGCTCGGCGAGGTCGCCTTGTCCTGGGGCTTCTCGCTCTCCTTGGACTTGTCGCCCTTGTCGCCGTCCGTTCCCTTGTCACCCTTGTCGCCCTTTTCGGAGGACGACGGCTTCGGCTTCGGCTTCTCGGCCGGGCCGGTGCTGGGCTGCTGGGCGAGGACAGGACGGAAGTACAGCTGAGCGGTCGTGCCGACCTGCTCCCGTGCCTGCTTGGCGTTGGTGCCCTTGGGGATGTTGACGATGATGTTCCGGTCGCCCTGGGTCTGCACCTCGGCTTCGGAGACACCCAGACCGTTGACACGGTTGTTGATGATGTCAACAGCCGTGTTCAGGTTGGTCTGGTTGATCGCGTTCTTCTGGCCCGGCTCGTTCTTCGCCTCGAGCGTGATGCTCGTACCCCCGGCGAGGTCGATGCCCAGGCGGGGGGTGGTGTGCCCGGAGAGGAACATCCCTCCGGTGAGCGCCACCAGGGCGATCATGATCAGGACCAGGGTGCGGCCCGGTTTCCCCTGGGCGGCCTGCCTACGGCCCTTCTTGGGTGCTGCCACCTTCTCGTTCTCCCTGTCCAACCGTCCGGCCTGCGGGGTGCCTCCTCGTCACCTGCGCTGAGCGGAGGCCTGAGCGGAAGGGGCCCCGGGCGGGCGGCCATGAAGTTGTGTCGAGACGCGGCGCGAAATCACCTGGGGCGGGGGCCGCGATGCGCGAGCGGGCGCACGACGGACCCCCGGCCGTGACTACTTCGCGCCGGACTCGCCGTCGGTCTTCTTCGGCTCTGCGTCCGCTGCCTCGGGGGCCTCGTCGGCCGTGTCCCGCTTGCCGAGGTCGATGCGCGAGTCGTCCGAAGCGTCCGCGGCCTCGTCGGTCTCGGTGAGGGAGGAGGCGTCGTCGGGCACCACGGGGGCGTCGTCGGACTTCAGGTCGTCGTCCTCGGTGCCGTGAACGATGCGGTTGTACTCGTCGTCGTCGAGGACGGCGCCGATGGAGTTCTTCGCGTACACCGCGTGGACGCCGGGGGCCACCTCGAGGAGGACCGCGTCGTCGTGGACCTCCTTGACGGTGGCGTACATGCCTCCGATCGTGCGGATGCCGGTGCCAGGCGTCATCTCGTTGCGCATCTGGGCGGCCGCCTGCTGCTTCCGCTTGGCGGACCGGGTCATCAGGAACATGGCCCCGATGAGCACGATGAAGGGGAGGAGGGTCACGATATTCACGGGACGGAGTTTCCTTCGCACGACCGCGTTCTTGGGCGGCCTGATGGATGGGGGTGGGCGGCGCCGCCCACAAGGGCGGCATCGGCGGAGTCTAAGCGAGTCCGCACCATACGAACAACGCTCAGCATGGCACCGCAGTTCCGGATGGTGCGACTCTCCGCGCCGCCTCTTGTTCAGGTCACGACCCGAACAAGTCCTGTTGTCCAGTTCCCGCTCCCTGCCGGGGCGGCACCAGACCCAGATGGGCCCATGCCGCGGGCGTCCCCACCCGGCCCCGGGGCGTCCGCGCGAGCAGCCCCTCCCGGACGAGGAAGGGCTCGGCCACCTCCTCGACGGTCTCCCGCTCCTCCCCCACCGCGACGGCGAGGGTGGACAGGCCGACGGGGCCGCCGCCGAACAGCTTCAGGAGGGCTTCGAGGACCGCGCGGTCCAGGCGGTCGAGGCCGCGGGCGTCGACCTCGTACACGCTCAGGGCCGCGCCCGCGATCTCGCGGTTGATCACGCCGTCGGCCTTGACCTGCGCGTAGTCACGGACTCGGCGCAGCAGACGGTTGGCGATCCGGGGCGTGCCACGGGAGCGGCCCGCGATCTCGGCGGCGCCGTCGGTGTCGATGGCCACGTCGAGCAGGTTCGCCGAACGGTGGATCACACGCTCCAGCTCGGCCGGTTCGTAGAACTCCATGTGGGCCGTGAAGCCGAAGCGGTCGCGCAGGGGCGGTGGGAGCAGGCCCGCGCGCGTGGTGGCGCCGACGAGCGTGAAGGGCGGCAGTTCGAGCGGGATGGCGGTGGCTCCGGGGCCCTTGCCGACGATCACGTCGACCCGGAAGTCCTCCATGGCCATGTACAGCATTTCCTCGGCGGGCCGCGACATGCGGTGGATCTCGTCGAGGAAGAGGACCTCGCCCTCCTGGAGGGAGGACAGGATGGCGGCGAGGTCGCCCGCGTGCTGGATGGCCGGGCCGCTGGTGATGCGGATCGGGGCGCCCATCTCGGCGGCGATGATCATCGAGAGGGTGGTCTTGCCGAGGCCGGGGGCGCCGGAGAGCAGCACGTGGTCGGCGGTGGCGCCGCGCGCGCGGGCGGCGCGCAGGACCAGGTCGAGCTGCTCCCTGACCTTCTCCTGGCCGATGAACTCGCCCAGGTCCTTGGGGCGCAGGGCGGCCTCGACGGCCTGGTCCTCGCCGTCGGCCGACGCACCGACCAGCCGCTCGGCCGCACCGGCGGCGTCGTCGGTCGTGTCGTCCCAGTTCATGCGGTGTGCCTCGCGATGCGGTTCGGGGGTGGCTAGCGGGTGCGGTTCAGGGTCTGGAGCGCGGCCTTCAGGAGCTGGCCCACCTGCGGCGACTCCATGGCCTCGGCCTGCGGGGCGACGGCGGTGACGGCCTCGTCGGCCTCACGCGTGGCGTACCCGAGGCCGATCAGGGCGGCGTGCAGCTGGTCGCGCCAGCCCTGGGTGACGGGGGCGCCGATGGCGGGGCCGCCGGTGCCGAGCGGCTCGCCGAGGCGGTCCTTCAGCTCAAGGAGCAGCTTCTGGGCGCCCTTCTTGCCGATGCCGGGCACGGCGGTGAGGGACTTCTCGTCGCCCGTGGAGACCGCGCGGCGCAGGGCGTCCGGGCTGTGCACGGCCAGCATCGCCTGGGCGAGCCGGGGGCCGACGCCGCTCGCGGTCTGGAGCAGCTCGAAGGTCTGGCGCTCGTCGTCGTCCGCGAAGCCGTACAGCGTGAGGGAGTCCTCGCGCACGACCAGGGACGTGGCGAGCTTGGCCTGCTGGCCGAGGCGGAGCGTGGAGAGGGTGTTCGGCGTGCACTGGACGGCCATGCCGACGCCCCCCACTTCGACCACGGCGGCGTCCGGGGCGAGGGCGGCCACCGGGCCGCTGACGAAGGCGATCATGGCGTACGGCCTTTCGGTGCTTGCTGGGCTCGCTGGGCTTGGTGCGGCTGCTGGGCGGTGCCGACCCGCTGGGTCTGCTGGGCGTGGCGGGCGGTCGCCTGCTGGAGGCGGTTCTGGGCCACGGCCTGCTGGAGGCGGTTCTGCGCGGGGGCGCGCCAGATGTGGCAGATGGCGAGGGCGAGGGCGTCGGCCGCGTCGGCGGGCTTGGGCGGCGCGTCGAGGCGCAGGAGGCGGGTCACCATCGCGCCGACCTGGGCCTTGTCCGCGCGGCCGCTGCCGGTGACGGCGGCCTTGACCTCGCTGGGGGTGTGCAGGGCGACGGGGATGCCGCGGCGCGAGGCGCACAGCATGGCGACGGCGCTGGCCTGGGCGGTGCCCATGACTGTGCGGACGTTGTGCTGGCTGAACACGCGCTCCACGGCGAGGACTTCGGGCTGGTGCCGGTCGAGCCACTGCTCGATGCCCTGCTCGATGGCGACGAGGCGATGGCCGAGCTCGGCGTCCGCGGGGGTGCGCACGACGCCGACACCGCGCATGGTCAGGGGCCGCCCCGCGACTCCCTCGACCACCCCCACGCCGCACCGGGTCAGTCCCGGGTCAACGCCAAGTACCCGCACGCAATGCCCCCCTCTTCGATCGCCTGTTTGTGCAGGCTATCGGGTGCCACTGACAAAGCGACGGGCCGACGGGGTGTGTCCCGTCGGCCCGTTCGCCCGTTGCCGTGGTGTGCCGCTCAGGCGTCGACCTTCGCCATGACGTCGTCGGAGACGTCGAAGTTGGCGAAGACGTTCTGCACGTCGTCGCTGTCCTCCAGGGCGTCGATGAGCTTGAAGATCTTGCGGGCGCCCTCCTCGTCCAGCTCGACCTGCATGGTCGGGACGAAGTTGGCCTCGGCGGAGTCGTAGTCGATGCCGGCCTCCTGGAGCGCGGTGCGCACCGCGACCAGGTCGGTGGCCTCGCTCAGCACCTCGAACGACTCACCGAGGTCGTTGACCTCCTCGGCGCCCGCGTCGAGCACAGCGCCCAGGACGTCGTCCTCGGTGAGCTCACCCTTGGCGACGATGACGACGCCCTTGCGGTTGAAGAGGTACGACACGGAGCCCGGGTCGGCCATCGAGCCGCCGTTGCGGGTCATCGCGACGCGCACGTCGGAGGCCGCGCGGTTGCGGTTGTCGGTCAGACACTCGATGAGCACCGCGACGCCGTTGGGGCCGTAGCCCTCGTACATGATCGTCTCGTAGTCGGCGCCACCGGCTTCGAGACCGGCACCGCGCTTGACCGCGGAGTCGATGTTCTTGTTCGGAACCGAGCTCTTCTTGGCCTTCTGGATGGCGTCGAAGAGGGTCGGGTTGCCGGACACGTCGGCGCCGCCCGTGCGGGCCGCGACCTCGATGTTCTTGATCATCTTCGCGAAGAGCTTGCCGCGCTTGGCGTCGATCACGGCCTTCTTGTGCTTCGTCGTAGCCCATTTAGAGTGGCCGGACATCTGCCTGTCTCCTTCGCGTAACCAACCAGTACGAACGCCAGAGATCCTACAAGGACCGCGGCGCCTGCTTCGCCCGCACCATGTCGACGAACAAGGCGTGCACCCTGTGGTCGCCCGTCAGCTCGGGGTGGAAGGACGTGGCGAGCACGTCGCCCTGGCGTACGGCGACGATGTGGCCCTCGTGCTCGGCGAGCACGTCGACGTCGGCGCCGACCGACTCCACCCAAGGGGCGCGGATGAAGACGCCCTCCACAGGGTCCCCCGCGACGCCCTTGATGTCGACGGCCGCCTCGAAGGACTCGTTCTGCCGGCCGAAGGCGTTGCGGCGCACGATCATGTCGATGCCGCCGACCGTCTCCTGCCCCGACCGCGGGTCCAGGATCTTGTCGGCGAGCATGATCATGCCCGCGCAGGTGCCGTAGACCGGCATGCCCTCACGCACGCGCGCGCGAAGAGGTTCCAGCAGGCCGAACAGCGCCGCCAGCTTGGAGATGGTGGTCGACTCGCCGCCGGGGATGACCAGGCCGTCCACCTCGGCGAGTTCTTCGGGGCGCCGCACCGGCCTGGCCACGGCGTCCGCCGTGGCCAGGGCGACGAGGTGCTCCCGGACGTCGCCCTGAAGGGCCAGGACGCCGATCACGGGGGTGTCGTTCATGGGTTACCAGCCGCGGTTGGCGTAGCGCTCGGCCTCGGGCAGGGTGTCGCAGTTGATGCCGACCATGGCCTCGCCGAGGTTGCGGGACGCGTCCGCGATGATCTTCGGGTCGTCGAAGAAGGTGGTGGCCTTCACGATGGCGGCGGCGCGCTTGGCCGGGTCGCCGGACTTGAAGATGCCGGAGCCCACGAAGACGCCCTCGGCGCCGAGCTGGCGCATCAGCGCGGCGTCGGCGGGGGTCGCGACACCACCGGCGGAGAAGAGGACCACCGGCAGCTTGCCCAGCTCGGAGACCTCCTTGACCAGCTCGTACGGGGCGCGCAGCTCCTTGGCGGCGGCGTACAGCTCGTTGTTGTCGAAGCCGCGCAGCTTGGCGATCTCGTTCTTGATCTGGCGCAGGTGGCGGACGGCCTCGACGACGTTGCCGGTGCCGGCCTCGCCCTTGGAGCGGATCATGGCGGCGCCCTCGGCGATGCGGCGCAGGGCCTCGCCCAGGTTGGTGGCGCCGCAGACGAACGGCGTGGTGAAGGCGAACTTGTCCGAGTGGTTGACCTCGTCGGCCGGGGTCAGGACCTCGGACTCGTCGATGTAGTCGACGCCGAGGGACTGCAGCACCTGGGCCTCGACGAAGTGGCCGATGCGGGACTTGGCCATGACCGGGATCGAGACGGCCTCGATGATCTCTTCGATCATGTTGGGGTCGGACATCCGGGCCACGCCGCCGTCCTTGCGGATGTCGGCGGGCACCCGCTCCAGGGCCATGACGGCGACCGCGCCCGCGTCCTCGGCGATCTTCGCCTGCTCGGCGTTGACCACGTCCATGATCACGCCGCCCTTGAGCTGCTCGGCCATGCCGCGCTTCACGCGGGCGGTGCCGGTCGCGGGGGTGGCATCGGCCTGGTTGGTGCTGGGGAGCGTGCTGGACACGGGTGACCTCACTCGGGAAAGAAGGCTGTGGCTTGAGAAGCCGGGGCTTGAGGGAGCCGCGGCTTCGGGAAGCTGTGGCCCGGGCACGCGGAAGGGCGGCTTCCCGCCTTCTTCCGTTCCGGCCCGTACCGGCTTCCGTCGCGTTTCCGCTGTACCGAGGAAACGTCCCCGGACCAGGCCACAGCAAGGGCCAATGGTGAGGCCGTGGATCGTTTTCGGTACGTCACGGGGGTGATTCGGTGCGTCACCCGCCCGTTTCCGGGGTGGCCGGAACCCGCTCGCTCCGGGGGTACCGACCACTCCCCATCGGCCCTCGGGACCCTCATCCTGGTGCCATGCGGGAAGTCGGGAGCGGGGTGCGGGCGGTCGCGCGGCTCGTCGTGAACCCGGTGCGACGCGCGAACCGGTGGTGGGACGAGCACCGTGCGCTGACGGATCTGGCCTTCCTGGCCTTCGTCGGCTGGCTCGTCATGGAGTTCTGGTTCCGCTGGTGGCTGGTCCTGGTCCTGCCGATCGGGGTGGCGGCGCTGGTGGTGTGGGGGGCGGCGGTCGCGCGGGTGCTCGGACGCCCGCGGCGGGGCTGAGGCCGGGCCTGTCTTGGCGCGGCCGGTACCGCTCGGCCCGCCTTTCGGGGCTGGGTCCGGCCCTGGGCCCCGTCTGCCGCCCTGCGCGGCCGGAGCGCGCCCTACGACGCCCCCGGCCGGTCCGCCAGCGCCTCCGGGGCCACGTCGTCCATCTCGAAGGCCATGGGGAACGGGGCGTGTCCGGCGAGCCGGAACCAGCGGACCTTGCGGTGCCGCCGCAGGGCGCGGGCGGCGCGCACGGCGTCGTTGTGGAAGCGGCGGGCCATGGGGACCCGGCGGACGGCCTGGGCCAGCTCGACCGCCGCCCCCTCGCCACCCGGGGCCTCCCGGACCGCCTCGACCTGGCCCGCGTCCTCGAACACCGCCCGCAGGGCCTGGCTCAGCTCGCTCTCGGCGACCTCCCGGTGCTCCTCCTCGGCCTGCCGGGCCGCGTGCGCCGCCTCGTACAGGACGATGGACGCCGCCGGGTCGAGCACTCCGGAGGTGGCCACCTCCTGGGTCACCGAGGCGCGGCGCAGCAACTGCGCGTCGAGGGCGGCGCGGGCCGCGTCGATGCGCGCGTGCAGGCGGTCGAGGCGTCCCGCGGTCCAGCTCAGGTAGAGGCCGATCGCGAAGAGGCCGACGGCGATCCAGATCAACGTGGAGGTCACGGCCGCAAAGGTACCCGGCGGGGGCGCTGGGGACGGCGGGGGCTGGTCGGCCTCCGCCTCGGGGTGGCCCCGAGGTGCCCGTCGGCCGGGGGCGCCGCTGATCGGCCTCCGGCCTCGTCCTCAAGCGCCGGACCGGCTGATTCGTCCCCGTCCGCCGGTGGGAGGCTGTCGGCCTCCGGCCTCGTCCTCAAACGCCGGACCGGCTGAAAGTGCCTCCCCCGACCAGGCACTCGCCCCCCGGCTACAACTTGTCCTTCGCCAAGCCGAAGCGTGCTCGCAGGCCCGTGCGTTCGTCCGTCGCCACCGCTGCCGCGCCGTCCGTGACGGTCTCGTAGACGGAGAGGATGTCGGCGCCGACCGTCGACCAGTCGAAGCGGCGTACGTGCTTGGTGCCACGGTCGCGGAGCTCTTCGCGGCGTTCGGGGTCGCGCAGGAGGCGGATGGCCGCGTTGGAGAGGGAGTAGGCGTCCTCGTTGGCGAAGAGGTCGCCCGCGGCGCCCTGGTCGAGGACCTGGGCGAAGGCGTCGAGGTCGCTGGCCAGGACGGGGGCGCCCGCCGACATCGCCTCGACGAGGATGATGCCGAAGCTCTCGCCGCCGGTGTTCGGGGCGACGTACACATCGACGCTGCGCAGCAGCCGCGCCTTGTCCTCGTCGCTGACCATGCCGAGGAACTCCACGCGGGAGCGCAGCTCGGCGGGCAGGGAGGCGACGGCCTCCTCCTCGTCGCCGCGGCCGGCCACCAGGAGGCGCGCGTCGGGGCGGGCCGCGAAGATCCGGGGCAGCGCCCGCATCAGCACCGGCAGGCCCTTGCGGGGCTCGTCGATGCGTCCGATGAAGCCGATCGTCTGGCCCTGCCACTCGGGCTTGGGCTCGGCGCGGGCGAAGAAGTCGACGTCGACGCCGTTGGGGATGACCACCGCGTCGCCGCCCAGGTGCTCCACGAGCGTGCGGCGCGCGTACTCGCTGACCGCGATGCGCGCGCTGATCTTCTCCAAGGCGGGCTGGAGGATCGGATACGCGGCGATCATGGCCCGCGAGCGCGGGTTGGAGGTGTGGAACGTGGCGACGATCGGCCCCTGCGCCGCCCAGCACGTGAGCAGCCCGAGCGACGGCGAGGTCGGCTCGTGGATGTGGATCACGTCAAAGGTGCCGTCGTGCAGCCAGCGGCGTACCCGCGCGGCCGAGATGAATCCGAAGTTCAGCCGCGCCACGGAGCCGTTGTACGGAACCGGAACGGCCCGGCCCGCCGACACCACGTACGGCGGCAGGGGGGTCTCGTCGTCGGCAGGGGCGAGGACGGAGACCTCGTGTCCCAGGCGGATGAGGTGCTCCGCCAGATCGCGGATGTGGAACTGGACGCCGCCCGGCACGTCCCACGAGTAGGGGCAGACGATGCCGACCTTCACGGCGCCCCCTCGGCCGCCCGGCCGTCCGGCGCCTTGGCCGGGTCCAGATCGGCGAGCCACAGGCGCTGGAGCATGTGCCAGTCCTCCGGGTGGTCGGCGATGCCGGTGGCGAAGGCGTCGGCGAGGGCCTGCGTCATGGCGGCCGTCTTCTCGCCGCGCGTCCCCGTCTCGGGCACGTCGACCGGCGGGTGGACGCGGCCGCGCATGATCGGCGAATCGTCGTACCAGAGCGTCACCGGGAGCAGCAGCGCGCCGGTCTGCTGGGCGAGCGCGGCGGGGCCGGCCGGCATCCGCGCGCTCTCGCCGAAGAACTTCACCTCGACGCCGGACGCCGACAGATCGCGGTCGGCGACCAGGCAGACGAGGCCGCCCGCGCGCAGGCGGCGCGCCAGCGTCCCGAAGGCGGAGCCGCCGGTGTGCGGCAGGACCTCCATGCCGAGGCCGCTGCGGTAGGCGACGAAGCGGTCGTACAGGGACTCGGGCTTCTGCCGCTCCTGCACGGTCGTGAACGGCGTCTCGAGCTTCGTGGTGACCCAGGCGCCCGCCAGGTCCCAGTTGCCGAGGTGCGGCAGCGCGAGGATCACGCCCCGGCCCGAGGCCAGGCCGTCGGTGAGGTGGTGCAGATCGTCGGGGACGAAGCCGTTCCTGATGCGGTCCTTGCTCCAGGCGGGCAGCCGGAAGGACTCCATCCAGTACCGCATGTACGACCGCATGCCCGCCTTGGACAGCTCGGCGAGCCGTGCCGGGGACGCGTCGGGCACCACGCGCGCGTAGTTCGCCTCCAGGCGCAGGACGCCCTTGCCGCGCCGCTTCCAGGCGAGGTCGGCGATGGCGCGGCCGAGGCGCACGGCGGCGGGCTCGGGAAGCTTCTTGACCGTGCTCCAGCCGAGGCCGTACAGCGCGTCCGTGAGCTTCTCCGTGGTGGGGCTCATGAAGCCGTCTCGCTCTCCTGGGGCGTCTCGCTGGCGGCCTCCTGGTCCGCCTCCTCCGCCTCGCGGCGCACGGTCACCACGCGCTGCACCAGCGTGACAAGGCTGCCGACGGCGACGATCCACAGGGCGACGGGAAGCAGCACGTCGATGCCGGGAACCCCGAACTTGTGCAGTCCGGCGAAGCCCGCGGCGACCAGCGAGATCACAAGCCGCTCGGCCCGCTCGACCAGGCCGTTGACGGCGACGGGCAGCCCGATCGCCTCGCCGCGCGCCTTCGTGTACGACACGACCTGGCCGCTGGCCAGGCAGAAGATGGAGACCGCGCACAGCACGTTGTCGTCGCCGGACCCCGCGTACCAGAGCGCGAAGCCACCGAAGATCGCGCCGTCCGCGACCCGGTCGAGCGTGGAGTCGAGGAACGCCCCCCACCGGCTGGAGCGGCCGAGCTGGCGCGCCATGTTGCCGTCGACCAGGTCCGAGAACACGAACAGCGTGATGACGACCGTGCCCCAGAAGAACTCTCCCCGGGGGTAGAAGACCAGCGCTCCCGCCACGACACCGGCCGTGCCGATGAACGTCACCGTGTCGGGGCTGACCCCGCGGCGGATGAGAAACGCGGCGAACGGTGTGAGGACACGCGTGAAGAATGCACGCGCGTACTTGTTCAGCATGGCCTTCCCGAGGGTCGGTGCCCATGGCGGCCCCGTTGGCCACCGGCTGGCCCATCGTAGTCACGCCCGCGACACACCGGCTCGCCCCCTCACGATCGCGTACGACGTATGGACGCACCGTGACACGAGTGCAAAGCTCGAAAGCACCGCGGGCGTCGCCGGAGCCGCCTCCGCACGCGGGTCCCGTGTGTCCGCGCACAGCCAGCATCCCTGAGGGGGCTGAGCCTCCTCATCCATGCGCGTAACCGGGAGGCCAAGGCATGGGCGACAAGGCGAATGCACACCCCGGAGCCGCCGGCAGGGCAGCGACGGCCGACCATCCCGCGTCCGTACGGAATGTGGTGCTGGTCGGCCACAGCGGATCGGGCAAGACGACTCTGGTGGAAGCCCTCGCGCTGACCGCGGGGGCGGTGAACCGGGCGGGCCGGGTGGAGGACGGCACCTCGGTCTCGGACTACGACGACATCGAGCACCGCCAGCAACGCTCCGTACAGCTGTCCCTCGTCCCCGTCGAATGGGGCGGCTACAAGATCAACATCCTGGACACACCGGGATACGCCGACTTCGTCGGTGAACTGAGGGCCGGTCTGCGCGCCGCGGACGCGGCCCTTTTCGTCGTCTCGGCGGCGGAGGGCGCGGAAGGCATCACCGGCGCGACCCGCATGGTGTGGGAGGAGTGCGCCGCGGTCGGCATGCCGCGGGCCATCGTGGTCACGCACCTGGAGGCGGCGCGCGCCGACTTCACGGACATGACGCGGGCCTGCGCCGAGGCCTTCGGCGCCGACGACCCCGACGCCGTACTGCCGCTGTACCTGCCGCTCCACGGCGAGCAGGGCCCAGACGGGCACGCGCCCGTCACCGGCCTGGTCGGACTGCTCTCGCAGCGGGTCTTCGACTACGCGTCGGGCGAACGCAAGGAGTCCGAACCGGGCGCCGACCAGCTACCGGTGATCGAGGAGGCGCGCAACAAGCTCATCGAGGGGATCATCGCCGAGAGCGAGGACGAGTCCCTGATGGACCGCTATCTCAGCGGTGAGGACATCGACTACGAGACCCTCGTCCAGGACCTGGAACGAGCCGTCGCGCGCGGCATCTTCCACCCGGTGCTAGCCGCCGCCCCCGCCGCCGAGGGCGCCCGCCAGGGCATCGGCACCGTCGAACTCCTGGAGCTGATCACCGGCGGCTTCCCCACCCCTCTGGAGCACCCGGCCCCAGCGGTCACCACCCCCGCGGGAAAGCCCCGCCCGGCCCTCACCTGTGACCCCGAGGGACCCCTCGCCGCCGAAGTGGTCAAGACCGCGTCCGACCCCTACGTCGGCCGGATCTCGCTGGTCCGCGTCTTCTCCGGGACCCTGCGTCCCGACGAGACCGTGCACGTGTCAGGTCACGGCCTCGCCGACCGGGGCCACGAGGACCACGACGTCGACGAGCGCGTGGGCGCCCTGTCCTCGCCGTTCGGCAAGCAGCAGCGCACGCTCAGCCAGGCCATCGCGGGCGATCTGGCCTGCGTCGCCAAGCTCGGCCGCGCCGAGACCGGCGACACCCTCTCCGCCAAGGACGACCCGCTCCTGATGGAGCCCTGGGACATGCCCGACCCGCTGCTCCCGCTCGCCATCGAGGCACACAGCAAGCCCGACGAGGACAAGCTCTCCCAGGGTCTGTCCCGCCTCGTCGCCGAGGACCCGACGATGCGGCTCGAACAGAACCAGGACACCCACCAGGTGGTCCTGTGGTGTCTGGGCGAGGCCCACGCGGACGTCGCCCTGGAGCGGCTGCGCCACCGCTACGGCGTGCAGGTCGACCTCGTACCGCACAAGGTGTCCCTGCGGGAGACGTTCGGGGGCAAGGCCTCCGGGCGCGGCCGCCATGTGAAGCAGTCGGGCGGCCACGGGCAGTTCGCGATCTGCGAGATAGAGGTGGAGCCGCTGCCCGGCGGCAGCGGCATCGAGTTCGTCGACAAGGTCGTCGGCGGCGCGGTGCCCCGGCAGTTCATCCCGTCCGTGGAGAAGGGCGCGCGGGCTCAGGCGGCCAAGGGGGTCGCGGCCGGCTATCCGCTCATCGACGTGCGCATCACCCTGCTCGACGGCAAGGCGCACTCGGTGGACTCCTCCGACGCCGCGTTCCAGACGGCGGGCGCGCTGGCGCTGCGGGAGGCGGCCGCGGACGCCACCATCCATCTGCTCGAACCCGTCGCCGAGGTGCGCGTCCTCGTCGGCGACGAGCACGTGGGCTCGGTCATGAGCGATCTGTCCGGGCGGCGCGGCCGCGTCGTGGGCACCGAACAGGCTCCGGGCGGCCGCACCCTGGTCCGGGCCGAGGTGCCCGAGATCGAGATCGGCCGGTACGCGGTGGACCTGCGCTCCCTGTCCCAGGGCACCGCGCGCTTCAGCCGGTCCTACGCCCGGCACGAACCGATGCCCGCCCAGCTGTCCCAGAGGATCCGTGAACAGGCCGAGAACGGCGTCTAGTTGACCCGACCGGCCGCGATGCCGCCCGCCCGGAGCCCGTCCGGCGGGCGGCATTTCACGGCCCCCTGCCGGATGTCAGTGCGCACCGATACGCTGATGACCTGATCAAAAGCTGTACCGGCGAGGTCAACAGGTGTGCCGGGCAACGCAGTCGGGAATCTCGGGAAACAACGCAGTCGGGAAGAGCCGTGGCGCCAGGGGCGGTGCGGCGTTGGGGGCGGCAGGTGGCGGACGACGTATTCGACTTCAGGCCAGGGGCCCAGGTCCCGCTGTCGGGCGCCGCAGGGCAGACCGCGGCGACCCATGCCCTGGCGTCGGCGGCGTATCGCGACGGCGAGGTCGACGACATCCTCAAGGCCAACAGCGACTGGCACAAATCCGTGGTCAAGCCCGGACTGTGGTCGCTGTGCAAGCCCAGCCTCGGCGAGGCCTTCTCGCGGACCGTGCAGGTGCGGATGCTCGGCGGCGCCCGCGCGGCGCTCATCCAGTCGTTCGGCACCGAACCGCAGGCGGTCGTCGAGCACTGCCTGGCGGCCAACCGCATCCGCAGGCAGCGCGACAGCTGGCTCACGGCCGTCATGGCGCTCTGCGGGCTGCTCTTCCTGCCGGGCCTGCTCGCCTGGCTCCTGGTGTTCACCGCCCGCCGGTGGATCTCCAAGCAGAAGGACAAGCGCACGCAGGCCATCGCCACGGCCATCCTCGTCGCCCTCGGCGTCCTCGTCGTGCTGCTCCTGATCAAGCTGCCCTTCGGCGGCTTCTGGGCCTGGTATCTGCGGATCTGCCCCATCGTGCCCGTGCTCGGCTGGTTCTGGGCCAAGCATGTCGCCGAGGGCACCGCCAAGGACCTGCGGGACCGCTGGAGCAGCCTGCTCGCGGGCGGCGGCATCGGCGCCAAGATCCCCGAGGCGGTCCCCGGCAGTCCCGGCGAGACCGCGGCCGAGCGGCTGCGCCAGGGCCTCGCCCGGCTCTCCGCCGAGCAGCAGTCCAACTCCGTCTTCTACGCCGGGCCCAAGGGAATACTGGGCATGGGCACGCGCTGGGGCAGCTGGCAGCTCGCCGAGGAGCTGACCCCCCGCGAAGAGGGCAAGGAGATCAACCCGTTCCGCAGCTGGGACGTCATACGCGCGGTGCACGACCAGCTCCGCATGCTGGAGCGCGGCCCCCTGCACACCGGCGGCTTCCCCAAGCCGTCGATAAAGCACTGGGTCGTCACCCCCATCGGCGAGAACGCGGGATCGGTCTCCCGCCCCTCCGGCACCGACGTGGACGCCTTCCAGATCAAGGGCCACGAGATACAGCGCATCTGCAACGAGCAGCAGTTCGGCAGCGGTGACCGGCACTATCTGGGCGTCCAGTTCACCCTCTGGGACGGCCAGTTGGTGATCACCATGCTGATCACGGTCACCGTGCTGCACGAGACCCTGCGCATCGAGGTCACCGGGCACGCCCTCGGCCCGGTGCACTCGCTGTTCACCAGCAAGCCCTCCCCCAAGACCAAGACGGTCAGCAAGACCGTGAAGTTCTGGGAGACCAAGACCCAGCAACTGCCGCTCGTGGACGCCCAGGAGGTGGTGCGCCTCGCCGTGCGCGCCCCCTTCACCTGGTATCCGCCGATGCTGGACTACCTGGGCGGCAAGCTCGTCCTGCCCGAGCCGTTCGGCCTCCGCCACGCCTGGGCCGACAAGCCGTGGCGGCACCGCTTCATGGCCGACGACGCGCTGCGCGCGGCCACGCCGGTGCTGCGCGTCGTGCACTCGGCGGCCATCAAGGTCCTGGAGGAGAACGGCGTGAACACCGACCGCTTCAGCGGCCGCGCCACGTTCCTCAGCGGGGCGGTGCAGGACCCCATGCCGCGCAACGCCGACGTGTACGGCGCCTAGACCCGGCCACGGAAGGAGGGGCGGCGCGATCGGATCGCGCCGCCCCTCCTTCCGTGCATCCGGGCACTGGCCGTACCTCCGGGCACTGGGCCGCGGGCCATCCGGGCGTCACGCCACGGGCCACGCCTCCGCCAGCATCTTGCGGGTGTCGGCGAGCAGTTGGGGCAGCACCTTGGTGTGGCCGACGACCGGCATGAAGTTGGTGTCGCCGCCCCAGCGCGGCACGATGTGCTGGTGCAGATGGGCGGCGATGCCGGCGCCCGCGACGGTGCCCTGGTTCATGCCGATGTTGAAGCCGTGCGCCCCGGAGGCGGTGCGCAGCGCCGTCATCGCCTGCTTGGTCAGCTCGCCGAGCTCGACGGTCTCCGGGCCGGTCAGCTCCGTGTAGTCGGCGACGTGGCGGTAGGGCACCACCATCAGGTGGCCGCCGTTGTACGGGTAGAGGTTCAGCACCGCGTAGACCTGCTCGCCGCGGGCGACCACCAGCCCGTCCTCGTCCGATTTCGCCGGGATCGAGCAGAAGGGGCAGCCGTCGTCCGCCCCTGGACCGGTGGGCTTGTTCTCGCCCTGGATGTACGCCATCCGGTGAGGCGTCCACAGGCGCTGGAACGCGTCCTGCGTCCCCACTCCGATCTGCTGCTCCGGCTCAATCGTCATGCTGTGCAGCATATGACTTCGCCCGTTCGCAGCGTGTCGCCGGGGCGGACCCCGGGGTCAGACTGGGGCGATGACCCCAAACAGCGCCCGGCCGGCGCCGGAGCAGGCGGTGGCCCGCTGGGAGCGCCGGGCCGAGGTCCCGCTGGCCGTGGCGTCCCTGGTCTTCCTCGTCGCGTACGCGGTGCGGGTCCTCGCCCAGGACCTGCCGCCGGCCTGGCGCGCGGCCTGCCTCTCGCTCGCGCTGGCCGCGTGGGCGGTCTTCGCGGTCGACTACGCGGTGCGCTGGCGCCTGAGCGGACAGGGACTCGGCTTCGCGCACACCCATCTGCTCGACACCGTGGTGCTCCTGCTGCCCCTGCTGCGGCCGCTGCGCGTCGTGCGGATCTACGACGCGGTGCGCCGCCGCCACGCCCGCCCGCGCCTCGCGCTCTACGCCCGGGTGATGTTCTACGCGGGCCTGTCCGTGCTCCTGCTCGGCTTCGCCGGGGCGCTCGCGGTCTACGACCTGGAGCACGCGACGCCGGACGCCACGATCCGCACCTTCGGGGACGCGGTGTGGTGGACGTGCGCGACGCTCGCCACGGTCGGGTACGGGGATGTGGCGCCGGTGACGCCGCTCGGCAGGCTCGTCGCGGTCGGCCTGATGGGGTGCGGGCTCGCGCTGCTCGGGGCCGTGACGGGATCGTTCTCGTCGTGGCTGCTCCAGGTCTTCGCGCGCGAGGACGACGGGAGGCCCCCGGGGAGTTCGTCCCCGGGGGCCTCCTGAGGCGTCGTGCGCGGCGTCAGACCTGGACGCGCTCCTCGACGACCTTCACGATCTTCGCGATGGCCTCGTCGACCGGGATGCCGTTCTCCTGCGAGCCGTCGCGGTAGCGGAAGGACACGGCGCCGTGCTCCATGTCCTCGTCGCCCGCGATGACCATGAAGGGCACCTTGGCCTTCTGCTGGTTGCGGATCTTCTTCTGCATGCGGTCCGAGGAGGCGTCCACCTCGACCCGCAGGCCCTGGGCGCGCGCCTTCTCGGCGAACTCGCGCAGGTAGGGGATGTGGGCGTCGCCGATCGGGATGCCGACGGCCTGCACCGGGGCCAGCCAGGCCGGGAACGCGCCCGCGTAGTGCTCGAGGAGCACGCCGAAGAACCGCTCGATGGAGCCGAACAGGGCGCGGTGCAGCATGACGGGCTGCTGACGCGAGCCGTCCGCCGCGGTGTACTCGAGGCCGAACCGCTTGGGCTGGTTGAAGTCGACCTGGAGGGTCGACATCTGCCAGGAGCGGCCGATCGCGTCCTTCGCCTGGACGGAGATCTTCGGGCCGTAGTAGGCGGCGCCGCCCGGGTCGGGCACCAGCGGAAGGCCCTGCTTCTCGGCGGCCAGGCGCAGCGCCTCGGTGGCCTCCGCCCAGTCCTCGTCGGAGCCGATGAACTTGTCGGACTCCGGGTCGCGGGTGGACAGCTCCAGCTCGAACTCGTTCAGGCCGTAGTCGCGCAGCAGGTCGAGGACGAAGGTGAGGAGCTTGTCCAGCTCGTCCGCCATCTGCTCCTTGGTGCAGTAGATGTGCGAGTCGTCCTGGGTGAAGCCGCGCGAGCGGGTCAGGCCGTGCACGACGCCCGACTTCTCGTAGCGGTACACGGTGCCGAACTCGAAGAGGCGCAGCGGCAGTTCGCGGTAGGACCGCCCGCGCGACTTGAAGATCAGGTTGTGCATCGGGCAGTTCATGGCCTTGAGGCGGTAGTTCTGCCCGTCGAACTCGATGGGCGGGAACATGCCCTCGGCGTAGTGCGGCAGGTGCCCCGAGGTCTCGAAGAGGTGCTCCTTCGAGATGTGCGGGGTGTTCACGAACTCGTAGCCGGTCTCCTCGTGGCGGCGCCGCGAGTAGTCCTCCATCACCTTGCGGACCACGCCGCCCTTGGGGTGGAAGACCGCGAGGCCGGGGCCGAGCTCCTCCGGGAAGGAGAACAGGTCCAGCTCCGCGCCGAGCTTGCGGTGGTCGCGCTTCTCGGCCTCGGCGAGGAACTCCAGGTGCGCCTTCAGCTCGTCCTTGGACGGCCACGCGGTGCCGTAGATGCGCTGGAGCTGGGGGTTCTTCTCGCTGCCTCGCCAGTAGGCGGCGGCGGAGCGCATCAGCTTGAACGCCGGGATGTTGCGGGTGGTGGGCAGGTGCGGACCGCGGCAGAGGTCCTTCCAGCACAGCTCGCCGGTCTTGGCGTCGATGTTGTCGTAGATGGTCAGCTCGCCGGCGCCCACCTCGGCGTCCGCGCCGTCGGCGGCGTTCGCGGCGTTGCCCTTGAGGCCGATGAGCTCCAGCTTGTACGGCTCGTCGGCGAGCTCGACGCGGGCGTCGTCGTCGTTGGTGACGCGGCGCGCGAAGCGCTGGCCGCGCTTCTGGATCTCCTGCATCTTCTTCTCGACGCGCTTGAGGTCCTCCGGGGTGAAGGGCTCGGCGACGTCGAAGTCGTAGTAGAAGCCGTCACGGATGGGCGGGCCGATGCCGAGCTTGGCCTCCGGGAAGAGCTCCTGCACGGCCTGCGCCATCACGTGCGCGGTGGAGTGCCGGAGGATGTTCAGGCCGTCCTCGGAGGAGATCTCGACGGGCTCGACGACCTCGCCGTCGGCGACCGCGTACGCCAGGTCCTTCAGCTCGCCGCCCACGCGGGCCGCGACGACGGTGCGCTCGCCGTCGAACAGGTCGGCGGCCGTGGTGCCCGTGGTCACCACGCGTTCTTCCCGCTCGGAATCGCGTTGGATGATCACACGGACGTCTGACACCGGTTTCTCCTGCCTGAAGGGGGCTGCCCTGCTGGAAGCGGGCCGCACAGATCTGCTCCTGCGCGCGCAACGAATCGTACCGAGCCCCCGGGGCCCATCGCGAAACGGATAACCGCGCCGCCCGCCCGTCCGGGCTCCGCCGCGCCCTCCGGAACGCCCGGCCCGCGCCCCTCAGTCCCCGCTGCACGCCTCCTCGAAGAAGTCCAGGTTCTCCTGGAGCGACTTCATCAGGCGGTCCCGCTCGGCCTCGTCGACCTGCACCGGCACCACCTCGGCCGCCTCCGTGAGCCTGCGGAAACCGCCCCTGCTCTCGAGCCGCCCCTGCACCCGGATCGGCAGCCCGACCAGATGCGCCTGCCCCGCGATGCGGTAGTCCTCCTCGTCGAGCGCCATCCGCACATGCGGGACCTCCGCGCCCGCGAGCACCCGCACCCGCACCGTCCCCGCCCCTCGCGGCCCCGAGCGCCGCATGCGCACCACGGCCCCGGTGATCCGCACCGGAATCGACGGCTCCGCACGCAGGTAGCGGGCGCTTGCCTCGCGCAGCACGGGCAGGTCCCCGGGCGAGAACTCGACGGGCCCGGCGGCCGCGGCACAGCCGTCGGGCACCCCGGCGGCGGGCGACCAGGACACTTCGACCCGGGCGCCCTCGGTGCCGCGGACCAGGGCGACGACGGCCTCGACCAGTTCATGGCTGACGCCCGCGGCGACGGCGCCGTCGAAGGCGTCCATGCCGCCGGTGGCCCGCCGGTAGTCGACGGCCTCGCGGGCGGCGTACAGCGCCTGGTGCAGCCGCACGGCGAGCGGCCGCCCGGCGGCGACCGGGACGAACGCGGTCAGGCGCCGCCCGCCGGGAGCGGGCCCGACGAGGATGTCCTCCAGGAGGGCGGTGGCGGTGCGGCGGTGGCGCGCGCCGTAGTACCCGGCCCGGGCCCGCGCGGCGAGCGCCCCGGCGAGCAGCATCTGGCGCGCGGCGGCGCGCAGGCGTTCCTCGACGGTCCAGGACGCGGTGTCGGCGGGCCCGCTCGGCACGTCGCGCCACCAGCGGATCTCGTCGCTCGGCACGGTGAGCGAGACCAGGACGTCCCGGGCGGACGGCGAGGAGCTGCGGGCGAGCGCTGTCAGGGCCTCGCCGATCAGGTCCTCGCAGTCGGGGAAGGAGCGGCTCTCCGGCACGAGCAGGCTGGTGCCGCCGCTGCCGGGTCCCGGTGGGGTCCAGCGGGAGTAGCGGCCGGCGGCGCCGCCGCGGCGGCGCCAGCCGTGCCGGTCGAGCAGCGCGCCGAGCACGGCCGGGTCGATCTGGCCGGGTGCGGGCGGCCCGGACCAGAGGCCGGGGGCGTGGACGGGGTGGGGCCGGGGGCCGCGTGGCGGCGCGGGCTCGTCGATCGGGCGGTGCATCAGGGTCTCCCTCCCGTCCCGACCCGCGTCATGATCTCGCAGAGCGCGCGGTCGTCGAAGATCCGCGAGGTCGGGACACGGACGGTGGTCCTTCGCCTGCCCGTCACCGGGTGTCCGGCGAGGTTGGTCCAGTAGCAGCAGTGCCGCAGGTCGAGCCGGTCGTGTCCGGCGCGCAGCCAGTCGTCGCGGGAGCGGGGCACGATCATCACGACCAGGATCTTGTGCACCGACACGGGGGTGCGGGCGAGCTTCTCCAGGTGCGCGTTGTCCAGGGTGAAGGAGAAGGCGGGGCCCGCCGGCCGGGGCGGTATCTGGTACGTGCACTTGAGCTGCACCTTGATGGTGACTTCGTCGTCGACCGTGTGCCCGGGGGCGCTGTGGCTGACGTGCCAGTCGATGCCGTTGTCCGGAAAGGGCTGGGAGAGCGAGCACCCCGCCGCCGCGGCGACGGCGTGCAGATAGCCCACCTGAAGGGTCTCCATACAGGCGGTGGTGGCGAGTGTGCCGCGCGGCGGTGCGATCCGCTCGGGCAGCAGCCCGCCCTGTTCGGGCTGCGCGAGCGCCATGTTCAACAAGCCTTCCGAACCAGACGTTTCCCCGCTCGGGCCGGTCGATGTCCTGGCCCTGTACCTGTGTTGTCTCCGGGCCGGGTTCGGCGCAAACGGCCCGGGTATCACCAGCGTGGGCAGTTACGCAGGTCAACTGCCGGAGCTGAACGAGGAGTTGCGTCAGGATGACGTGCTGGTACGAGGGGCCATTGGCCGCATTCGACACAGAGACCACGGGTGTCGACGTCGAGACCGACCGAATCGTGTCGGCCGCCGTCGTCGTTCAGAACGGCGCGGGGGCCCGGCCCCGTGTCACCCGATGGCTGGTGAACCCGGGCGTTCCGGTGCCCGCCGCCGCGACCGCGGTGCACGGGCTCACCCAGGAGCATCTGGAGCGCAACGGCCGCTGGCCGGCTCCGGTGATGGAGGAGATAGGGCGCGAGCTGGCGGAGCAGGGCGCGGCGGGCCGGCCCCTTGTGGTCATGAACGCTCCGTTCGATCTGACGCTGTTCGACCGGGAGTTGCGCAGGCATCGCGCCTCGTCGCTCGCGCGGTATCTGGAGAGCCGTCCGCTGTGCGTGCTGGATCCGCGGGTCCTGGACCGCCATCTGGACCGCTATCGCAAGGGCCGCCGCACGCTGTCGGACCTGTGCGAGCACTACGAGGTGGAGCTGACGGGCGCACACGACGCGGCGGCCGACGCGCAGGCCGCACTGGATGTCGTCCGTGCGGTGGGACGCCGTTTCTCGGCCCGCCTCGACCGCCTGTCCCCCGCCGAGCTGCACACGTTGCAGGCGGTGTGGCACGCGGCCCAGGCGCGCGGGCTGCAGGCGTGGTTCGCGCGCAGTGGTACGCCGGAGACGGTCGATCCCGCGTGGCCGCTGCGGCCCGAACTGCCCGCCGCCGCCTGAGCGTCGGGGTGCCGCCCGCCGGGTGCGGGCATGAAAAAACCGGTCCGTCTGGGACGGACCGGGATTCTCCGGGTGGGCGATACTGGGTTCGAACCAGTGACCTCTTCGGTGTGAACGAAGCGCTCTCCCACTGAGCTAATCGCCCGGGAACGCACTGAACAATACAGGTCCGGGCGCCGTTGGTTCAAACCGCTTCCAGGTACGCGACGAGCCCCCGCCGCCCCGACCGCATCATCAGGGCGTGGTTGACGAGGAACAGGGGTCGGCCGGGTATGGCGAGGCGTCGCATCAGGGCCTTGCGGACGTCGACCTCCTGGTCGTAGCGCGCCCTGGTGCCGCCGTCGGCCGCGGCGATCGTCCAGCGCGCCCAGCCGTCGAGGTCGCCGGTCATGGCGATCTCCAGGACGCCCCGGTCCGGGTCGCGGCGGCTCTCCTCGGCGGTGACGACGATGTCGTACGGGAGCAGCGAGCGCAGGCGCGCGGTGCCGGTGCGGTCGTCGAGGGGGGTCACGGCGCGCACCTGTGGCCACCAGCGCGGGTAGTCCTCCGCCTGCTCCAGGACGGCGTACACCGTCTCGGGTGCGGCGGGCAGATTCCATACGCTGCGGAAGCGGTAATGGCACCAGTCCATGGGACCAGTCTGGGGCCGGGTCGATTTCCGCGCGACCGAGCCGACGGATCGTCAACTCGCAGAAATAGGAACGAGTTATTCCGGAAGGCTCGCACGGGGTGTGAATTCCATGAAAGGCCGTCACATACGGCCACGCATACGACCGGTATGCGGTCGGACATACGACAGTGGCCCGGAGGCTGTTTCCAGCCTCCGGGCCACAATCCCGGGTGGGCGATACTGGGTTCGAACCAGTGACCTCTTCGGTGTGAACGAAGCGCTCTCCCACTGAGCTAATCGCCCGGGCGCAGAGAGAACATTACCCCATGTCAGAGGGTGCCCCCGACCACCCCGAGCGGGGCGGTGCGCACCCCGACGGGGCCCGCCTCACTGATCGTTGATCTTCCAGGGCATCTGGATGCCGAACTTCCACAGATAGATCCCGCCGAGGGCCCCGACGATCACGAGGGCGATGCTCGTGAGGATGATGTTGCGGCGCCGGACGCGGGGGTCGAGGGCGCGCTGCGCGGCCTCGGTGACCTTCCGCTTCGTCCAGCGGAGCACCAGCTGGGCCCAGACGAACTCGGTCGCCCAGATCGCCATGCCGCCGAAGATCACGACCCAGCCCGGTCCCGGCAGGGGCAGCATGATGATGCCGGCGACGACCACCGCCAGACCCACGATGAAGACGCCGACCTGCCAGCTCAGGTGCAGCGTCCGGCGGGCCTTGATGAACTCCGGCGCCTTGGACCCGAAGGGCTTCTCGGCTTTGACCTGCTCGGCCACGTCGTCGATGGCGTCGGCCACCTTCGACTCGTCACTCCCCGTATTCATGCCGCCAAACCTTACCGGACAGAAACCCGTCACCGGAATGGCCGTACGAACCAATCGGACAGTCCGCCATACGAGCCACCTAAAGACACCCAAAACTCCCAGAGGGGTTTACAACGGCACCGTAGGTGGCATGTCGATTTCGCCGACGTGCGAATCCCCGAGCGCACACTGAGCGAAAGGCCCTGGCGCTTATGAACACCACGGTCAGCTGCGAGCTGCACCTGCGCCTCGTTGTGTCGAGCGAGTCCTCACTGCCTGTACCCGCAGGACTGCGGTATGACACGGCCGATCCCTATGCCGTGCACGCCACCTTCCACACCGGAGCCGAGGAAACAGTCGAATGGGTGTTTGCCCGCGACCTCCTCGCCGAGGGCCTGCACCGGCCCACCGGCACCGGCGACGTCCGCGTCTGGCCGTCCCGCAGCCACGGTCAGGGCGTCGTCTGCATCGCCCTGAGCTCCCCCGAGGGTGAGGCTCTGCTCGAGGCCCCGGCGCGGGCCCTGGAATCGTTTCTGAAGCGTACCGACGCGGCCGTGCCGCCCGGCACCGAACACCGCCACTTCGATCTCGACACGGAGCTCTCGCACATTTTGGCCGAAAGCTAGTCCGGCCACGGTCCGGGAGCGCAGGGCGCCGTCCGACTCGGGGCGACGGCGCGGGTACGACAACGACATATCGGCAGGCAGCAGGCACCGGCGCCGGTGTCGCGGATTTCCGCGGCGCCGGCGCCGTGGCGTGCGCGGCGCGAGCCGCTAGCATCGGCCAGCACCGGGCGGGCGCCCGTCCCCGCGCTCTTCATGAGCAGGGGAGAGCCCGCCACCCACAGGCCAGGGAGCGAATCGTGCTGATCACCCACGACACCCGGTGCGCGCTCGACGCCGTGGTCGATCTGGTGAACTCCGCGCCAGACGAAGAGGGCGCCGCGACCCCGGAGAGCGGCGCGGCCGTCGACGGGCTCGCGGACGTCGCGGCTCTGAACGAGTTCGTGAAGCGCAACGCGATCAGCGACGTCGGCGTGCTCACGGAACGGGACCTGGCGGGTGTGCACCACATCCGCGGCCGTTTCGCCGAGGTCTTCGCGGCCGCCGAGCCGCATGTGGCGGCGACCCTGATCAACGAGCTGATCGCGGCCGCGGGCACCACGCCGCGCCTGACCGACCACGACGGCTACGACTGGCACGTGCACTACTTCGCGCCTGGCGCCTCCGTCGCCGACCACCTGGCGGCCGACTGCGGGATGGCGCTGGCCTTCTTCGTCGTCGCGGGCGAACAGGAACGGCTGCGCCGGTGCGAGGCGCCGGACTGCCGCCGGGCCTTCATCGACCTCTCCCGCAACCGTTCGCGCCGCTACTGCGACAGCCGCACCTGCGGGAACCGGCTGCACGTGGCCGCGTACCGGGCCCGTCGCAGGGAGGCCGCGGGCCTCGAACAGGACGGGCAGGAGCCCCCAGAGCCCGCACCACCCGCGTCGCCGTCGCCGTCGCCGTCGCCGCTAGAGCAGCAGCAGGTCGTGCAGTGAGGCCATGAGCAGCAGGCCCCCGATCACCGCCAGGAAGATCATCAGCGGTGGCTGGGAGAGCGCGAAGAGACAGCCTCGCGGTTCGTCGGCGCTCGCGCGCCGCTCGGCGGCGGTTTCCCGCTCGTCGAGCGGGGCGGGATCGCTCTGTGGGGTGGTGTCCAGCATCTCGCGGTGATGATGACGCAGCGCGGAGGGCGCCGCTTACAACACGCGCGGATCGTGGGGGAGTTCGCCGCATTCCGTGACCTTGGCGGGCCTGTCGTGGCGCACCTGCGAACGGTGTCCGTGGATACGCTCGAACGAGGTCCCGGAATGTGGAACGCGGGGTGGAGCGCGCGCCGCGAGCCATGCTCCGGAAGTGCTCCCGTCGTCGCTCCGTCAGTGCCCCGCCCGCGCTCCGGTCGCCGCTCCGTCAGCGCTCCGAACAGACGGCTCCGTCAGCGCTCCGGACGGGGCGGGACAGGGCGGGACGAGGCGCGCTCCGTCAGCGCTCTGCGACGCCTCAGATGCCGTGCTTCTTCAAGATGGCCTCGATGTCGCTGAAGTCCTCGCCGCCCGCGGCCTTCTTCTGCTTCTGCTTGGCGGCGGGGGCGACCTGCGGGCGCCCGGACGCCCCGGACGGGCCCAGGGACGGGGCGGAAGCGGCGGGGGCGACGGCCTCGCGCTGGGCGGCCTTCGCCGCGGCCCTGCGCTCCTTGCGGGTGCCGCCGGAGCGGCGCTCCGCGGCGCGGGTGGCCAGGAACAGCAGCCAGGCCGCGCCGAGGACGCCGAAGCCCGTCCAGGCGACCGGGCTGAAGGCCGTCTCGGCGGCCCACTCCACGGCCCCGGTCATGACCAGACCGAGAGGGACCAGGGAGTACGCGGCCAGGCGTGCGGCGGCGAGGAAACGCTTGCGGTAGGCCGTGACGGCCGCGATGCCGAGGCCGGCCGCGGCTACGGCGGAGCAGATGGTCTCGGCAATCATCCCGGTCCTCCAGGCGTGCGGGCGCGGTGCGGTGTCGCTGGTGTCCCCTCCATCCTGCACCTGGTGGGGCGCCGGAAGCCATCGTCACCGAGGACATCAGGGAGATATCCGGGTCACGGCTCCTCCCCAGGTGCCGGTGGGCGGCACCCCGGGTCCCGGTTGGGGCCCGCCACCACGGACTGGGACACTGTGACCATGAGCGACTCCTCCCCCACGGCCCCCGCCGTCCCCCTCGTCATCGACGTCTGGTGCGAACTGCAGTGCCCCGACTGCCGCACCGCCCTGGACGACGTGAGCGCCCTGCGCGCCCGCTACGGCGACCGTGCCGAGCTGCGCCTTCGCCACTTCCCCCTGGAGAAGCACAAGCACGCCTTCGCCGCCGCGCAGGCCGCCGAGGAGGCCCTGGCGCAGGGGAAGGGCTGGGAGTACGTCGAGGCGGTCCTGGACCGGGTCGAGGACCTGGACCGTACGGGCGAACCCCTCCTGGTCGAGGTGGCGCGCGAACTCGGTCTGGACGCCGAGGAGTTCGACACCGCGCTGATCGACGGCCGGCACATCCTGATCGTCGACGCCGACCAGGCCGAGGGCAAGGCGATCGGCGTCACCGGGACGCCGACGTACGTCGTGGGCGGGGAGCGTATGGACGGCGGCAAGAGCCAGGACGGCCTGCGCGAGCGCGTCGAGGAGATCGCCGACCGCCTCCTCGCCGGATAGCGGCCGCCCGCGCCTAGAGCAGCTGCTTGTACACGGAGTACGCCGTCGCCTCGTAGCCGAGGGACTCGTACAGGCTCAGGGCCGGGGTGTTCCCCGCGAAGACGTTCAGGCCGACGCGGTCCTTGCCCGCCTCCAGGCACTGCCGTTCGGCGAGGAGCATCAGGGCGCGGCCGTATCCCCGGCCGCGGTGCTCGCCGCGGACCTCGATGTCGTACACGTAGATCTCACTGCCGCGCTCCGCGATCCACAGGGTGCCGACGATCTCGTCCGCGTGGAGCAGGACGCTGAGCCGGGCCCCGGGGGTCGCGAGGCCGTCGGCCAGGGAACTACTCATGTCCGCATCGGCCTTGGCGTGCGCCTGCGCCGCCGGTACGCCCCGGTCGATCCAGTCCTGCGCGTAGGCCTCCTTGGAGTGCGCGAACCACGCCGCGTACTCCTCCTCCGTCATGGCGCGTGCCGTCGTGCCCTCCGGCAGCTCGGGCGGGCTCAGGGGCAGCGGCTTGGCCAGCTGGCGGTTGCGCTCCACATAGCCGAGTGCCGTGGCCAGGGCGAGGGCGCCGGGGGCTCCCGCGGGCACGGACGCCTCGATCCGGCGGCAGCCCCAGCCGCGCGCGACCTCCTCGGCGGCGAGCGCCGCCACCGTGGCGCGGCCCCGCCTGCGGTCGGGGGTCTCGATGCGCAGGTCCAGGATCTCAGCGACGTCCGGTCCGAAGACGGCGCTCGTGGCCAGCTTTATCCGGCCGACGGGGCGGCTGTTCACGCACACGTCGTAGTCGCGCGACTTGGCGCCCTTGGAGCTCTCGTGGAGCGGCCCGGACGGCCGCAGGGTCGTGGTCATCACGGGAGTTGTACCCACTGAGCGCCGCCGCGTCATCCGGTTTTACGCCCCACGCGCCCACAGCGCCGTCCGCCCCTGCCCACGGGCGCTCGTCCCCTACGGGTCGAGGTCGTTCCCCGCGCGCTCGTCGAAGACCCGCATCGCCTTGGCCGTCACCGTCCCTGGCGCGCCCGGCAGTTGGCGGTCGTCGACGCGGTGCACACCCTGCACGTCGCGCAGCGTCGAGGTCAGGAAGACCTCGTCGGCGCGGTCGAGGACGTCCAGCGGCAGATCGGTCTCGTGCGCGCCGGTCCACTCCACGGCCAGCGCGCGGGTGATCCCGGCGAGACAACCGGAGGACACCGGCGGCGTGTGGATCTCGCCGTCGAGCACGACGAAGACGTTCGACCCGGTGCCCTCGCACAGCTGCCCCACCGTGTTGGCGAACAGCGCCTCCGTGGCGCCCTGTTCGGTGGCACGGGCGAGGGCGACGACGTTCTCGGCGTACGAGGTGGTCTTCAGGCCGGTCAGGGCGCCGCGTTCGTTGCGGGTCCAGGGGACGGTGATCACTGCGGTGGAGTCGGGGCGGCGCACGGCCTCGCCGAGGGCGACGACGAGCGTGGGGCCCTGGTCGCCGCGGTCGGAGCCGAGCGGCGAGAGGCCTCCGGTGTACGTGATGCGCAGCCGCCCGAGCGCCATCGGGTTGGCGTCGAGGACGGCGGCGCAGGCACGGCGCACCTCGTCCAGATCCGGCTCGGGCAGGCCGAGGCCGCGGGCGGAGCGGGCGAGCCGGTCCAGGTGGCGGGTCAGCGCGAACGGCCGTCCGGCGACCGCCTTCACGGTCTCGAAGATGCCGTCGCCGACGGTGAGACCGTGGTCGAACACGGAGACCCGCGCGGAGTCGAGGTCCTGCAGACCGCCGTTGAGCCAAATCTTCACTGCGTCTCACCTTGCGATGTCGTTCCGTGTGCCCCGTCCTGCCCGCTTGCCCGGCCGGGGGTCCGGGGGTTGTCCCCCGGAGAAGCACAGCACGAGGGGGACCCTTCACTGGATGCGTACGTGCCCGAGGCTACCTTCAGGAGCCGCTCGGCCTTCAGCTCCGTCTCGCGCCACTCGCCCTCCGGATCCGAGCCCCAGGTGATCCCCGCCCCCGTACCGAACCGCAGCACGCCCTCGCCCCGGTCGATCCAGAACGTCCGGATCCCGACGGCGAGCTCGCCGGTGCGCCGGTCCGCGTCGACCCAGCCGATGCCGCCGCAGTAGGGGCCGCGCGGCGCCGTCTCCAAGGCGTCGATGACGCGCAGGGCGCTGGACTTCGGGGCGCCGGTGACGGAGCCGGGCGGGAAGGTCGCGGCGAGCAGGCCGGGCCAGCCGGCGTCGGGGCGCAGTTCGCCGCGGACGGTGGAGACGAGGTGGACGAGGCCCGGGTGCTTCTCGACGACGCACAGGTCAGGGACGGTGACCGTGCCGGTCTCGCAGACGCGGCCCAGGTCGTTGCGGACCAGGTCGACGATCATGACGTTCTCGGCGTAGTCCTTCTCCAGGAGGTCCGCCTCGGTGCGCCCGGTGCCCTTGATCGGTCCCGACTCGACGACACGGCCCGTGCGGCGCAGGAACAGCTCGGGCGACGCGGTGGCTGTCTCCACGCCGTGATCGGGCAGGCGGATCGTTCCGGCGTACGGGGCGGGGTTCCCGCGCGCGAGGAGCGCCGTGAGGGCGTCCACGTCGGCGCCCTCGGCGACCGGCGCGGAAAGCACGCGGCAGAGGTTCGCCTGGTACACGTCCCCGGCCGCGATGTGCTCGCGGACGCGGCGCACGCCCGCTGTGTACGCGACGCGGTCGAGCGACGACTTCCAGTCACCGGCGGCCGGGCCGCGCCAGGCGCCGGGGACCGGCGCGGGGACGGGTTCCTCGCGCACCCGCCCGAAGCGCGCGCACACCAGACGGCCCTCGAAGTCCGCGGACACCGCCCAGAAGCCGGTGGAGTCCAGGGCGGAAGGGTCGCTGGTCACGTCCAGGAGATCGGTCGCGACGAGGCCGCCGAAGCGCGCCAGAGGAGACAGGTCGTGCACGGCTGCGAGTCTATGGCCGGTGTCCCGAGCGCGCCTCGGGCCTCGGCGAGGAGGTGACCAGCGCAGCACGCTGCGCAAACGCGTTTTTGTACTGGCCCAGGAATCCGCTAGAGTTCAACACGTCGCCGGGACGCGGAAGCGGACCGGGAAAGACAAGCGGACGTAGCTCAGTTGGTAGAGCGCAACCTTGCCAAGGTTGAGGTCGCCAGTTCGAACCTGGTCGTCCGCTCGCAGGAACCGCGGGGGATCTTCCCGAACCCCCGTAACTCCTGGTGGAGTGGCCGAGAGGCGAGGCAACGGCCTGCAAAGCCGTCTACACGGGTTCAAATCCCGTCTCCACCTCCAAGGACGATTAGCTCAGCGGGAGAGCGCTTCCCTGACACGGAAGAGGTCACTGGTTCAATCCCAGTATCGCGCACCAGCTTCACGAAGCCCCCGGCCGTCTCCACGGCCGGGGGCTTCGTCGTGTGCGCTCTCGTCGTACGCGCTCAGGAGGAGAAGAGCATGTGCCCGAAGCTCTTGTGCCGCTTGTGGCCGTGGTGACCGTGGCCGTGGTGGCTGCCGTGCGGGGCGCCCCAGGCGGGCGCGGGCGCCGCCGGGTAGGCCGGGGCCGCCGGTGGGGCCTGCGGTGGCTGATGACCGCTCCACTGGCTCTCGAGCCGGGTCAGCGCCTCGAGCTCGCCGTAGTCGAGGAAAATCCCGCGGCAACCGCTGCACTGCTCGATCTGGACGCCATTGCGGTTGTACGTGTGCATCGGTGCGTGGCACTTGGGACACTGCATGGTCGGCTCAACTCCTCGCCGGTCGTGACCGCTTCGCCGGATGTCTGCCCGGCTGTGGTGCAGTGCACCCTACTTCGCGCAGGTCGGCGCCAAGTCGGGCGGGACGGCGGCCATCCGGCGGCAGGCGTCCACGAGGGTCTCCTCGACCTCGTCGAGGGCCCGCTCCCCCGCCACCGCCTTGGCGATCGCCAGCGCCGCCGTCTGCACGGTCAGCGCGCGGGCCGGCACGTCCAGGGCGGGCCAGGGGTCCGCGCCGTCGGCGGGCACGGCGGGGCCGCCCGCCGCGCGGTAGGCGTTCAGGAACGACGTCCACTCCTCGGGCAGCAGCAGCCCGCAGGCGTACCAGGCCGCCGGGCGGGCCAGGTCCCAGGCCGGGTTGCCGGTGCCCAGGTCGTCGATGTCGATGAGCAGCCACCGGCCCTCGTGCGTACGGACGAGCTGGCCGAGGTGCAGATCGCCGTGGCACAGGTGCGGCGGGCCCGGGTAGGGGGCCTCGTCGCGGGCCCAGGCCGGCAGGACCGCCCACGCCCGCTCCACCGGCGACGCGGCGGGGTGCGGGGCCGCGGCGCGCATGCGGGCCACGGCACGGGCCGCCTTCTCGGGGCCGCGCATCGGCGGGAGCCCGGCCTGGAACCGGGCGGGCGGGGTGCGGTGCAGGCGGGCCAGGAGGGCGGCCGCCGCCTCCCAGGGGGCCGCGTCCGGGTCGTCGCGGTCCACCGGGGTGCCGTGCGGCCACAGGGTGACCAGGCGGTCGTGGAGGCGGTCGGGCCACGGCGACAGCGGGGCGAGGAGGGTGTCCGCGAGGTCGGGGTGGGCGGCCGCGGCGAGCCTGGCCGTCAGGGTGGGTTCGGGGGTGCCGGGGGCGTGCGCCTTCGCCACGACCTGGGCGTGCCGGACGACGGTGGCGTCGGGACGGTCGGCGAGGACGCCGTGCGGGTCGCTGCAGGCGCAGTCGTCGCTGTGGCGGGCCCTGAGTCTGGCCTGGGCGGTCAGGGCGGGCAGCAGGGCGGTCACGGGTCCCCCGGGGTGTGGCTGTACGTCTCGCGTGAGAGTACGGGACTCCGGCGGGGTGGACGGCCCGGTCCGGTGCCGCGCCTCGCCCGCTGCCCCGCAGGGCAGTCGCCCGGGCCGGGAAAAGAAACAGCCCGCGCAGCTCCCCAGCTGCGCGGGCTGTTGTGCCGTCCGCCGCACCCCCGTCCCCACGGGGTTTCATGGCCGGATGTCCCCGCCCGGACCGCTCTTCCGGGCCTGGGGCGCCGCTCAGCGCCCCAGCATCACGCCCACGGACGACGCTTGTGTGACCACTGCCTCCCAGCCGCCGAAGGCGACCGTGAGCAGGGCTGCCAGGGGGAGGACCATGAGCGTGGCCACCAACGGGTGGCGCGTTCCGGAAGGCCGCACGCCCAAGGTGGAGAGCTTCCGCCCCTGGGTGCGGATCATCGTCCGCGGCGCGGTGTCAGCCATGGTTCTCTCCCTTCCTGACCTGGTGGTGAAGCTGGCAGCGGCGGGTGTCTGACCTCGGGGGACGAGTGCTGCACCCGCCGCTTGACCTCAAATCTAGGTCCAACCGGAGCGTCGGGCGTCATGCCCTCGTACCGATTGGCTGGCCTCCCGGAGGATGACCGGTCGTCACACAAGTACTCCCGTGGGTGGAGACGGGGACCTAGGTCTCAGGGTCTTCCCGGAGGGGGCGTCAGGGCCGCTCGGAGCTGTCCTCCCTCGGAACGGGCTGCTCCACGAGAGCCAGGACACGGGTCGCCATGAACCGTGCGGTACGGACCACCGACCCGCTGCGAGTGACTTCGCTCACTTCCACCACTCCCCTGCGGACGGCCGTCTCGACCCTGCGTCCCGCCCGGCTCGCCACCACTTCGTACGTACGCGTCGTGTCGCCGGCGTCCACCACTATCTCCACGCGGTCACCCTTCACGCGATCAATCCCCCTTCAGCGACGGCTGGTTGGGCGGTCGGGCGGCGGCGAGAGCCCGGTGCGCCGCGGTACCTGACCACTTTTCAAGTTTCCCACCAGGCACTGACAATCGGTCGGCCCGCGAGGGCGCGGCCTCTGCACGTGCCCGGCCGCGGAAACGTAAGCTGTGGCTCGTCAGACGGACCGGGCAGCGGGGATGAACATGGCGATGATGCGCCTGAGGCGCGAGGACCCGCGTGTCGTCGGCTCGTTCAGGCTGCACAGGCGGCTGGGTGCCGGCGGGATGGGCGTGGTCTATCTGGGCTCCGACCGCCGCGGCCAGCGCGTCGCCCTGAAGGTCATCCGGCCGGATCTGGCGGAGGATCAGGAGTTCCGGTCCCGCTTCGCCCGTGAGGTCTCGGCCGCCCGGCGGATCCGCGGCGGCTGCACCGCCCGGCTCGTCGCCGCCGACCTGGAGGCCGACCGGCCCTGGTTCGCGACGCAGTACGTCCCCGGGCCCTCCCTGCACGACAAGGTCGCCGCCGAGGGCCCGCTGGCCGCGGCCGAGGTCGCCGTCGTCGGCTCCGCGCTGTCCGAGGGGCTCGTCGCCGTGCACGAGGCCGGTGTCGTGCACCGTGACCTCAAGCCGTCCAACATCCTGCTGTCCCCGAAGGGGCCGCGGATCATCGACTTCGGGATCGCCTGGGCGACGGGGGCCTCGACCCTGACCCACGTCGGCACGGCCGTCGGCTCGCCCGGCTTCCTCGCCCCCGAGCAGGTGCGCGGCGCCGCCGTCACGCCTGCCACCGACGTGTTCGCGCTCGGTGCCACCCTCGCGTACGCCTCGATGGCCGACTCGCCCTTCGGGCACGGCAGTTCCGAAGTGATGCTGTACCGGGTCGTGCACGAGGAGGCCCAGCTCCAGGGGGTGCCGGACGCGCTCGCTCCGCTCCTTCGGGCCTGTCTTGCCAAGGCCCCGGAGGAACGTCCCAGCACGCTCCAACTGTCGCTGCGGCTCAAGGAGATCGCGGCCCGCGAGGCGCAGGGCCTCAGCGATGTGCGGCCGCCCGCGCCCCGCCAGGACCAGGACCGGCCGACGCTCACCGACGCGTACGGCGAGTACGGCGGTGTCGACACGGAGCACGGGGAGTTCGGGACCGGCTCCTCGCGCCCCGGCGGCCCGCGCACCGGAGGCTCGCGGACCGGCGGCTCCCGCACGGGTGGGCCCCGCACGGGCGACCCGCGCACGGGCGGCTCCCGGACGGGTGGCTCCCGCACCGGCGGGTCCCGTACGGGCGGTCCGCAGTCCGGCTCGCGGCCCTCGGCGCCGCGTGACACCTCGCGTCCGGGCGGCAGGCCCGCGCCCCGCAGCGGCACCGGGCGGCAGGGGCCGCGCGGCACGGGCACGGGGCTGCGGCCCGCCAATCCGCGGCTGCTGCGGCAGCGGCTCTTCGTGTTCGTGGTCGTGACGCTGCTGGTCGCGCTGGGGATCGCCGCGGCGCAGGGATGCCAGGGGCCCGCGCGCGGGCTCGGTGTCGAACGTGACGGGCACGGCGGCGTGAGCGTCGTGGTCGTACCGGAGCGGGGGCAGCACCCGGAGCGGGCGGACGGAACCGCGCCGGACCGGGCCGAGGGCGGGCCCCGGGCCTGACCCGGCCGCCCCGGCTCAGACCCCCGGGCGTCCCGTCGCCACCGCGTAGAAGGCGACCGCCGCGGCCGCGCCCACGTTGAGGGAGTCCACGCCGTGCGCCATCGGGATGCGGACCCATTCGTCGGCGGCGACCAGGGCCTGCCTGGACAAGCCGTCGCCCTCCGCGCCGAGCATCAGGGCGACCCGGTCCATGCGGTGGGGCGCCGCCTCGTCGAGGGTCTTCGCCTTCTCGTCCGGGGTGAGGGCGAGCAGGTTGAAGCCCGCCTCGCGGACGCCTTCGAGGCCCTTGGGCCAGGAGTCGAGGCGAGCGTAGGGCACCGAGAAGACCGCGCCCATGGAGACCTTCACCGAACGGCGGTAGAGCGGGTCGGCGCAGTCCGGTGAGAGCAGCACGGCGTCCATGCCGAGGGCGGCGGCGGAGCGGAAGATCGCGCCGATGTTCGTGTGGTCGTTGACCGCCTCCATCACCACCACACGGCGGTGCGGCTGGAGGAGTTCCTCGGCCGTGGGCAGCGGCTTGCGCTGCATGGAGGCGAGGGCGCCGCGGTGCACGTGGTAGCCGGTGACCCGCTCGGCGAGGTCGGGGCTGACCGCGTACACGGGGGCCGGGACCTCGTCGATGACGTCGCGCATGACGTCGACCCACTTGGCGGAGAGCAGCATCGAGCGCATCTCGTAGCCCGCGAGCTTGGCGCGCCGGATCACCTTCTCGCCCTCGGCGATGAACAGGCCCTCGGCGGGCTCGCGCTTGCGGCGCAGCTCGACGTCGGTCAGGCCCGTGTAGTCGCTCAGGCGGGGGTCGTCGGGGTCGTCGATGGTGAGGAGATCGGCCACAGGGTGATACTGCCTTGTCCGGGGTGAGGTGCCAACGGCTGGGAACCAGTTCCGTTACCGGTGGTTACGTTGGTGTGGTCGGGGTGGTCGGGGGTCCGGTCCTGGACCTCGGTCAGGCGGGCCGGGTGGGGTCGATCGCGGCCACCTCGCCGATCACGATGACCGCGGGGGGCCGTACCTCGTGGGTGCGCACGGCGTCGGCGACCGTCGCGAGGGTGGCGTCGACGCGGCGCTGGGAGGCCGTCGTGCCCTCCTGGATCAGGGCGACCGGGGTGTCCTGCGGCTTGCCGTGGGCGGTGAGGGTCTCGGCGATGCGGCCGATCTTGTCGACGCCCATGAGGACCACCAGGGTGCCGCGGAGCCTGGCGAGCGCCGCCCAGTCCACCAGGGACCGCTCGTCGTCGGGGGCCACATGGCCGCTGACCACGGTGAACTCATGGGCCACACCCCGGTGGGTCACGGGGATGCCCGCGGCGCCCGGCACCGAGATCGAGCTGGAGATGCCCGGTACGACCGTGCAGGCGATGCCGGCCTCGGCGAGTGCCTGGGCCTCCTCCATGCCGCGGCCGAAGACGAACGGGTCGCCGCCCTTGAGTCGCACCACCGCCTTGCCCTGCTTCGCGTGCTCGATCAGGGCGTTGTTGATGGCCTCCTGCGCCATGAAGCGGCCGTACGGGATCTTCGCCGCGTCGATCACCTCGACGTGCGGCGGGAGTTCGTCGAGGAGGTCGCGCGGGCCGAGCCGGTCGGCGATGACGACGTCCGCCCCGGCGAGCAGGCGGCGGCCGCGGACCGTGATCAGGTCCGGGTCGCCGGGGCCGCCGCCGACGAGGGCGACGCCGGGGGTGCGGGTGCGGTGGTGCGGGGCGACGAGGGTGCCGTCGCGCAGGCCCTCCACCACCGCGTCGCGGATGGCGGCCGTGTGGCGCGGGTCGCGGCCCTTGGCCTCGGTGGTGAGGACGGCCACGGTGACGCCCTCGCTGTGGCCGGTGGCCGGGGTCCAGGCGGTCGCCGCGTCGGCGTCGTCGGAGCGTACGCACCAGACGCGGCGGCGGTCGGCCTCGGCGGACGCGGCGGCGTTCGCGGCGGGGTCGCTGGTGGCGATCAGGGCGTACCAGGCGTCGGCGAGGTCGCCGTCCGCGTAGGTCCTGCGCTCCCAGGTGATCTCGCCCGTGTCGGCCATCGCCTCGACCGAGGGGGTCGCCTCCGGCGATACGAGGATGAGGTCGGCGCCCGCCGCGATCAGGGCCGGGAGGCGGCGCTGGGCCACCTGGCCGCCGCCCAGGACGACTACGCGGCGGCCGGTGAGGCGGAGGCCTACGGGGTAGGCGGGGTGTTCTGCGGCCATGGGGGCTCCTTGTGCGCCATTCCTGGGGGGCGGGGGGTGTGGGCTGGTGGGGTGGGGGCCTGGGTGGGTGCCCCCCCACCCCACCCGGCCCCTAACGGGGGGGATCTGCCCCCAGACCCCCCTATCGGCCTGGACGGCCTCGTCCTCAAACGCCGGACGGACTGAATCGGGCGGGTGGGACAGGGACCCGCCGTACTGCCTACTTCTCCGTCACGCCCGCCGAGTCGAACGTCGCCACCTCGTGCATCGCCCTTGCCGCGCTCTGCACCACCGGCAGGGCGAGGAGGGCGCCGGTGCCTTCGCCGAGGCGGAGGTCCAGGTCGACCAGGGGGCGCAGGCCGAGCTTGTTGAGGGCGGCCACGTGGCCCGGTTCGGCGCTGCGGTGGCCGGCGATGCAGGCCGCGAGGACCTCGGGGGCGATGGCGCGGGCGACCAGGGCCGCCGCGCCCGCGCTGACGCCGTCGAGGATGACGGGGGTGCGCAGGGAGGCGCCGCCGAGGAGGAGGCCGACCATCGCCGCGTGTTCGAGGCCGCCGATGGCCGCGAGGACGCCGATGGGGTCGGCCGGGTCCGGCTGGTGCAGGTCCAGGGCGCGGCGGACGACCTCGACCTTGCGGGCGTGCATCTCGTCGTTGATGCCCGTGCCGCGGCCGGTGACCTCGGCGGGGTCGGTGTCGGTGTAGACCGAGATCAGGGCGGCGGACGCGGTGGTGTTCGCGATGCCCATCTCGCCGGTGAGCAGGGCCTTGTTGCCCGCCGCGACCAGGTCGCGGGCCGTCTCGACGCCGACCTCGATGGCGGCCTTGACCTCGTCGCGGGTGAGCGCGGGGCCCGTGGTCATGTCGGCCGTACCGGCGCGGATCTTGCGGGGCAGCAGGCCCGGCGTGGCGGGCAGTTCGCTGGCGACGCCCACGTCGATGACGCAGACCTCGGCGCCGACCTGGTTGGCGAAGGCGTTGCAGACGGCGCCGCCGCCGAGGAAGTTGGCGACCATCTGGGCCGTCACTTCCTGGGGCCAGGACGTGACGCCCTGGGCGTGCACGCCGTGGTCACCGGCGAAGATCGCGACGGCCGCGGGCTCCGGGATCGGCGGCGGGCACATCCGGGACAGGCCGCTGAGCTGCGCGGAGATGATCTCCAGCATGCCGAGGGCGCCCGCGGGCTTCGTCATGCGTTTCTGGCGTTCCCACGCCTCGCCGAGCGCCTTGGCGTCCAGCGGACGGATGTTGCCGACGGTCTCGGCGAGCAGGTCGTGCGGGTCCTCGCCGGGCAGCGCGCGGCGGCCGTACGTCTCCTCGTGCACGACCCAGGACAGCGGGCGCCGCTTGGACCAGCCCGCCTGCATCAGCTCCGGCTCCTCCGGGAACTCGTCCACGTACCCGACACACAGGTACGCGACGACTTCGAGGTGCTCCGGCAGGCCGAGCGCCCGGACCATCTCGCGCTCGTCGAAGAAGCTGACCCAGCCGACGCCGAGGCCTTCGGCGCGGGCGGCGAGCCACAGGTTCTCGACGGCGAGCGCCGAGGAGTACGGGGCCATCTGCGGCTGGGTGTGCCGGCCGAGGGTGTGGCGGCCGCCGCGGGTGGGGTCGGCGGTGACGACGATGTTCACCGGGGTGTCGAGGATGGCCTCGATCTTCAGTTCCTTGAACTGCTTGGCGCGGCCCTTGGGCAGGGACTTCGCGTACGCCTCGCGCTGGCGCTGCGCCAGTTCGTGCATGGTGCGCCGGGTCTCGGCGGACTTGATGACGACGAAGTCCCAGGGCTGGGAGTGGCCGACCGACGGGGCCGTGTGCGCGGCCTCCAGGACGCGGAGCAGCACCTCGTGCGGGATGGGGTCGCCGCGGAAGCCGTTGCGGATGTCGCGGCGCTCGCGCATCACGCGCAGCACGGCCTCGCGCTCGGCGTCGGCGTAGCCCGGCGCGGGCGGCTCCACCGCGGTGTCGGCTGCGGGCGCGAGGGGCTCGGCGAGGTCGGAGTCGCCGTCGGTGTCGGCGGCGTCCTCCGGGCCTTCCGTGAGCAGCAGGGGCTGCGGGGCGCCGTCCTGGTCCGCCTGCTCGGCGGGCGAGGACAGGTCCTCGGGCGCGTCGGCGTCGACGGGGACGGCCGGGGCGGGCTGCTCGGGGTGGTTTGCGGGGTCGGTCGGTCCGGCCGGGTGAGGTGCGTGCATCGGCTCGTCGGGGTCGGTCGTCTCAGGGGCGGACGGGAAGGGGGTGCCGTCCTCCGCCGCGTCGACGGGTGCGGGTGCCTCGGTCCCGGCGGCGGGCTCGGCGGTGGGCCGGGCTCCGTCGCGGGGTGCGGGCACGGTGGCTACGGGCTGCTGCCCGGTTTCGGGGGGCGTGCCGGGCGCGGGTTCCGCTTCCGGCTCGGTGCCCGGGGTGGTGTCGGCCCGCTCCGGGGTGACGTCCGCCGGAGCGGACTCGGCCGCGGGGGCGCCGGTCTCGTCCGACGGCTGCGGCGTGGAGTGCTCCGGCGGTACGGAGAGGGAGCGCGGCGGGGTCGGCGCGAGGTGCGGAGTGGTCGGCACCAGGCCGTCGACCGGCACGAACTGGCCGATCGGCGCGGCCTCTTGGACCTCGACGAACGGCTGCGCGGAGCCGTCGCCGCCCGGCATCCAGGTGGCCCCGGCGATGTGGGGTCCCTGCCCGGCCTGCGCGTCCGGCCACGGCTGGGCGGCGTCGGGCGCCTGCGGGGCGACGGCCGCGGGCGCCGCCACGGCGTGCGGGGCGACGAAGAGCTGGTCCTCAGCGGGCGAGCCGGGCGAGCCGAGGGTACCGACGGGGGTCGGGGTGCCCGGGTGGGCTCCGAGTGCGGCGGCTTCCCCGGGGGGTGCGGCCTGCGGGAGCGGGGTCGCGTCGGACGCGGGGTCGGGTGCGGTCAGCAGCTCGGGGCCTTCGGGCGCGGTCGGGGGCTCCGGGGCGGAGGGGGTCGCCACGGCGTCCTGAGCTGCGCTGCCGATACCGGAAGCATCCGCTCCGGTATGTGGCTCGGCCGGGGGCACGGACGAGGGTGTCGGCTCCGTCGACGGCAGCGGCTCGGCCGGGGTGGCCGAGGCGGCCGGGGTCGCCGAGGTGTCGGCGGTGAGGTCGGCCGCGACCTGGGCGTCCGCCGGTGCGGCGGGGTCGGCCGGGGCGGCGGCGAGGGCTTCGGCCGGGACGACTTCCGCTGCGGCCGGAGCGGTTGCGGGCGCGAGCGCTTGGGAGACGTGCGTGACCGCGTCAGCGGGGTGCAGGGCGGCCGACGGTCCCGACGCGCCGGGGACGCCGGGCGCGGGCGTGGCGCCAGGGGCGTGCGCCGACTGCGGGGGGTGCGCCTCGGCGCCGACCTGCGCTTCCGGGGTCGCCTGCGGGGCGCCGCCCGCGTCGAGTGCACCCGGTGCCTCCATCACGCCGGGGGCGTGCGGAGAGGGCGCGGGGGTGGAGGTGCCCGTGGGGCCTGCGATGTCTGCCGGGACCCCGGTCTGCGCCGGGCCGTCGGGCGTGGCCGGGTCCGCGGACGCAAGCTGGTCGGCCGTCAGCTCGGGGGCCACGGGTGCCGAGGAGGCGTCGACCGGGGCGGGAGCTCCCGCCGGGGTGGAGCCGTCGGCCGGGACAGAGCCGTCCCCCGGAACGGAGTTGTCGGCCGCGACAGGGCCACCAGGCTGCGCGACGCCGTCCACAGGGACCGTGCTGTCCACGGGGACCGTGCCGTCCAACGGAACCAAACCGTCCGCCGGAACCCCACCGTCCACCTGGGCCGCACCGTCCGCCGAAGCGCCACCGCCCACGGGGACGACGCCCAACGGAGCACCGCCGTCCGCCGGGACGGAGCCGGCCACCGGAACAGAGCCACTTATCGGGCCCGAGCCGTCCACCGGCACCGCGCTGTCCATCGGAACCAGGCCGTCCATCGGCCCGCCACCGTCGCTCGCCACCGACGCGTCGGCCGGGACCGGAGCGACGCCGTGCCCTCCAGATACATCGGGTACAGCAGATACACCGGATGCATCGGATACAGATGTGACGTCTGGGGCACCAGAGTTCCCTGCGGCACCGGAGTCGCCCGAGACCACGGAGGCCCCCGAGGCCCCCGCGCCCACCGGGACGACCGTTTCTGCTGCCACCCCCTGGGGGGTCTGCGGCTGCGGTGTCCACGGCGCGGCCGCCTGCGGCGGGATCTCGCCGAGCTGCGGCCCGGGCAGCGCGCCCGCGTCGTCGCGCGGGATGTCGAGGTATTCGGGACCGGCGGTCGGCGGGCCCGCGTGTCGGACGGGCATCGGGTGCGGCGTACCGCCCGCGGGGCCGCGGTCGGCCAGTGAGCGCACGGGGCTCCCGGCGCCGTCGGGCACGGCGGGCGCGGCCGGGCCGCGGTGCAGCGGGCGCCGCGTCGGGCTGTGCTGCGCGGCGGGGGCGGCGCCGTGGGAGGCGTGCAGGGGGACGCCGGTGAGGTCGACGGATCCGCTGTCGCGGCCCGACGTCTCGTGCGGTCCGGGCTGGTGGGCGAAGGCCGGACGGCCGGTGCCCGCGACGCCGTTCTGGCCGCTCTGCGCGTCGGCGGTCACGGCCTGGCCGACGGCGGCCTGGGCCGCGTACGCCTGACCGGCGGTCGCGTCGGCGTACGGCTGGGCGGTGGCCTGCTGGGGGGTGGCCTGCTGGGTCCCGGCCCCCGGCCCGAAGGCCGCCTGCGCGACCGGTTCCTGGGGGAGCCGCGCCGCCTCGGGCCCGGGCTGCGCGTGCGCGCCCTGGACCGTCCCCGGCTGCCCGCCACCCGGCTGCGCGGTCTGCGCCTCGCTCCACGCGCCCTGGGCACCCGGCATCAGCAGCAGGTCGTCGTCCTCGGCGGGGTTCTCGGAGGGGTCGGCGAAGGTGTACGCCGCCGGGGCTGGCACGCCCGGCTGCTCCACCCTGCCTGCGCTCTCCGGCAGTCCCTCGCCCGGGACCTGGCCGGTGTCGGTCATGCGTACCCCTCGCCCATCGGTTAGTCCTTCTTTGACCGCCCGTCATCAACAACGAGCGCACGTGCCGCGCGGCACGCATCGCGTACGGTCCACAGGCATTGTCGCGGTAGCACCGCCGCCGTGGCAGCTTGATCGGCCACGGTCCGCTGTGGACTGCGCCACGTCGCGCGCCCCGCGGTCCGCCGTACCACACGCGCCCCCCAAAACGGGCGAGCTTTCCGGACTTTGACGGACACAGACCAACGAATCGCCGGGCGTCCAGGTGCGGTACAACGATCGGCCAGCCTACCGCGCACGGCGCCGCGACAGGGTCGCCAGGGTCACGGGGTTCGGTCGAGCAGCAGTGCGGAGACCAGGAAGACGACGGTCCGCTTCCGCTCCGTCCAGGCGCGGGTGTCGAGTTCGACGGACTGCAGGAGCGCGCACTCGACGGCGTAGCCGTGCTCCGTCAGGTCGCGGCCGAGGAGTTCGGCGTCGTCGCGGGTCGCGGCGTGCGTGACGATGCGCTCGGGGCGGCGGTCGGCGACGGCGGAGACGACGGCCACTCCCCCGCCGCCGACGCGGACGACGTCGGGCTCGGGCAGGTCCTCCAGGATGTGCGGCGCGGTGCCGTGCACGACCTGGGCGTGCACTCCGTAGCGGCGTACGACGGCGGTGGTGCGGGCGCAGGAGTCCGCGTCGCGGTCGACGGCGATGACGGCGGCGCCGAAGCGGGCGGCCTCCGCGGCGAAGGCGCCGGTGCCGCAGCCGATGTCCCAGACGAGGTCGCCCACGCGGGGGCCGAGGCGGGCGAGTTGGGCGGCGCGGATGCGGTCGCTCTCGCCCTCGCCGAGTTCCTGCTCGCCGCCGTAGCTCGCCGCGGGCAGCGCCCAGCCGCGCGGGTCAGTGCCCGGTTCGCGGCCCGCGATCCAGCCGATGTCGTGGACGACGGGGCCGCCGGCGCCACCGGGGCCGCCGATGACGATGACGACGTTCGGGTCGCGCCAGGAGTGGTCGGCGGCCTTGTCGGAGGTGACGACGGTGACCTGTTCGCGCTCGGTGCCGAGTTCCTCGCAGATCACGAAGGTGCGGTGGACGCCTTCGAGGAGCAGGCCGAGTTCGGCGGGGCCCGCGCCGGGCGAGGTGAGCACGGCGACCTTGCTGTGCGCGCGGCAGACGTTCACGGCGCGGCGCAGGGTGCGGCGGTGGGCGACCACGATCGCGGCGTCGTCCCAGGGCATCCCGGCGCGGGCGAAGGCCTGGGCGACGGCCGAGACGGCGGGCACCACCTCGACCTCCAGGCCGAATTCGGGGGCGCGCAGGGTGCGTACGACGCCGAAGAAGCCGGGGTCGCCGTCCGCGAGGACGACCGCCGTGCCGCGGTGGGCGGCGATGCGGCGGGCCGCGAGGGCGACGCTGCCGAGGCGGACGCGTTCGGCGGTGGGCGGGACCTCGGGCAGGGCGAGGTGGTGGGCGGCGCCTGCGACGAGGGTCGCGGCGCTCAGGGCGGAGCGTGCCGCGGCGGTCAGCGGCGAGCCGTCCCAGCCGATCACCGTGACCCGGTCGGCCATGGTCGTCTGTCTCCTGGGGTCTCGGGTCCTGCGGTGCGGGGGCCGCCGCGTGCGGCCACGAGGGAGCGTACCTGGTGCCCTGCCGGGAGGCCCCCAGGCCCACCCCTTCCCCGAAACCATGGGCTCCGCCCCTGGACCCCAGGGGGGTGGGTGTCCCCTTCGGGTGGGACGGGCCGCCCCCGAATCGGCGCTCCGCGCCTCGTCCTCAATCGCCGGACGGGCTGAAAACAACTTCGCCGATGTGGGCTGAAGGTGCATCGAGGCGGGCTGAAGGTGCCGGGCTGTTGCTCAGCCGGTGCAAGTTCGGGCGGGTGGGTGGGAGAAAGCCCGTCCGGCGTCTGAGGACGAGGCCCGCAGGGCCGTGGACGCCGGTCAAGGCGCCCCCGCCAGCGTCAGTTCCAGTCCGAGAACGACGTGAAGCCGCTCTCCGCCAGCGGGTCCGAGACGCCCTCCAGGTCCTCGGGGAGGAGGCTCCAGACGATGAGGTCGGTGCGCTGGTCGATCCAGCCGCCGAGGGGGTCGCCGCCGTTTCTGACCCGTGCTATCCAGGCGCCGCGCAGGACGCCCTCGCTGATGCAGCCGATCTTCTGGGCCACCTGCTGGGCGGCGGTGTTGTCGGCGGCCGTACGCAGTTCGATGCGCTCGAACTTCTGGTCGTGGAAGAGCCACTGGGCGGTGGCGAGCGCGGCCTCGGAGGCATAGCCCTCGCCGCGGGCCCAGGGCGCGGTCACATAGCTCAGTTCGCTGGCGCGCACCCGCCAGTCGGTGTGGCGCAGCCGCACGGACCCGACCAGGCGCTGGGTGAGGAACTCGGTCACGGCGAGGACGATCCCGCGGCCCTCGGCGCGTTCGGCGGGGGCGACCTCGGTGATGTAGGCGCGGGCGTCGGCCTCGGTGTACGGCTGGGGCGCGGCGGTCCAGGCGGTGACGAGCTCGTCGTTCATCATCTCCGCGTACGCCGTGATGTCCGCCTCGTCGAACGGGCGCAGCACCAGCCGCTCCGTGCTGATGGAGATGTCGGGGAACCCCGAGGCTGTAGTCATGCGCCGCTCCGTAAGCTTCATGGGCCTGTCGCTCTGTGAATTCTCGAACCGTCGAGCCGTCGAACTGTCGAATCGTCAAGGACCTCAAGGACCTTCAGGCCTGCCGAAGTGCCCAGCATGCAGCATGGCGGCGCGAGGACGCACCACGGGGTCCGCTCCGGTCGGTGGAGCGGACCCCGTGGGTGGGGACAGGGCACAGATGTGCGTCAGCCCGCCGTGACCGGCAGGACCGACCCCTTGTACTTGTCCTCGATGAACTTCTTGACCTCGGGCGAAGTCAGCAGCTCGGCCAGCTTCTTGACCTTCGGGTCGTCCTCGTCGCCCTTCTTGACGGCGAGGACGTTGTTGTACGGGTTGTCCTTCGCGGACTCCAGGAGGACGGCGTCCTCCTTGGGGCTCAGGCCCGCGTCGAGCGCGTAGTTGTTGTTGATGACGGCCGCGTCGACGTCCTTGAGGGAGCGCGGCAGCTGCGCGGGCTCCAGGGCCTTGATGGTGAGCTTCTTGGGGTTGGCCGCGATGTCCTCGGGGGTGGCGTTCGCGCCCGTGCCCTTCTTGAGCTCGATCACGCCCTTGGAGGCGAGCAGTTGGAGCGCCCGGCCCTCGTTGGTGGTGTCGTTGGGCACGGCGACGGTCGCGCCGGAGCGCAACCCCGTCACGTCCTTCAGCTTCTCGCTGTCGGTGTACACCCCCATGGGCGGCAGGTACACCTCGGTCACCGGCACCAGGTCCGTCTTCTTGGACTTGTTGAAGTCGTCGAGGTACGGGGTGTGCTGGTAGAGGTTGGCGTCGAGGGAGCCCTCCTGGAGCGCGGTGTTGGGGGTCACGTAGTCCGTGAACTCCTTCACCTCCAGGTCGAGGCCCGCCTTCTTCGCCAGGTTCTGCTGGATGTACGCGAGGACCTCACCGGCCGGGGTCGGGGTGGCACCGACGACGAGCTTGTCGCCGTCGGAGCCGGAGCCCGAGCCGCAGGCGGTCAGGCCGAGGGACAGGGCCAGGGCCCCGGCCGCCGCGGCGATGACAGGCCGGCGCATGTCAGAAGGCCGCGACGATGGAGCCGTCGTACTTGTCGTCGATGAACTTCTTGACCTCGGGCGAGGTGAGGAGCTTGGCGAGCTTCTTCACGCGCGGGTCGTTCTCGTCGCCCTTCTTGACGGCGAGGAAGTTGCCGTACGGGTTGCCCTTGGCCTTCTCGGCGACGATGGCGTCCTTCGCGGGGCTGAGGTCGGCCTCCAGCGCGTAGTTGCCGTTGATCACCGCGGCGTCGACGTCGTCGATGGAGCGCGGCAGCTGGGCCGCCTCCAGCTCCTTGAACTTGAGGTTCAGCGGGTTCGACACGACGTCCTTGGGGGTGGCCGCGAAGCCCACGCCCGCCTTGAGCTTGAGGACGCCGTTGTCGGCGAGGAGCTTGAGGGCGCGGGCCTCGTTCGTGGTGTCGTTCGGGACGGCGACCGTCGCGCCCTTCTTGAGGTCGTCGAGCTTCTTGATCTTCTTGGAGTAGACGCCCAGCGGCTCCAGGTGCACCGTCGCGCCCGGGACGGGGACGATGTCCGTCTTGTTCTTCTTGTTGAAGTCGTCCAGGTACGGCTTGTGCTGGAAGTAGTTCGCGAAGACCTCGCCCTGCTGCACGGCGGTGTTGGGGGTCACGTAGTCCGTGAACTCCTTCACCTCCAGGTCGAGGCCCGCCTTCTTCGCCAGGTTCTTCTTGACGTAGTCGAGGATCGCGCCCTGCGGGGTGGGGGTGGCGGCGACGACCAGCGGGCCGTCCTTGTCGCCCGCGGAACCCTTTTCGGAGCCGCAGGCGGTGAGGCCGAGGGTGAGGGCTCCGGTGGCGAGGACAGCAGCGGTGATCTTGGTGGTGTTACGCACGAAAAGTGCCTTTCTCCATGGGTGGTACACCCCCGCGGTGGTGGTGCGGGGTGGTGCTGGGTGTGAACTCGGAGGGCCGAGAGGTCGGCGGGGCTCAGGAGACCTTGACCGGCTCGCGGTCGGCCTCGGGCTCGGCGTCGGCGACGACCGGCCCGGTGACCGTCGCCGTCGTGGCCGTCGCGGGCGCCTTGCCGCGCAGGAACTTGAGCCGCGGCGCGGCTCCCGAGTGACCGCCGCGCCGGTGCAGGCTGCGCGCGGCGTAGTCGCCGACGAACTGGATGATCGAGATGACCACGGCGAGGACGCCGACGGTGATCCACATCAGCTCGGTCTCGAAACGCTGGTAGCCGTAGCGGACCGCGAGGTCGCCGAGGCCGCCGGCGCCGACGGTGCCGGTGATCGCCGAGTAGCCGATGAGGGCGACGACGGTCGTGGTGGCGCTGGAGATCAGCGACGGAAGCGACTCGGGTACGAGGACCTTGCGGACCACGGTCCAGGTGTTGCCGCCCATCGACTGCACGGCCTCGACCAGGCCGTGGTCGACCTCGCGGACGGCCGTCTCGACCAGGCGCGCGAAGAACGGGATGGCGCTGATCGCGAGCGGCACGATCGCTGCGTCACGGCCGATGGAGGTGCCGACGATGGAGCGGGTGAAGCCCATCAGGGCGACCATGAGGATGATGAACGGCATCGAGCGGCCGATGTTGACGACCTGCCCGATCACCTTGTTCAGGATCGTGTTCTGCAGCAGCCCGCCGCGGTCGGTGAGGACCAGCAGGATGCCGAGCGGCAGACCGACGGCGACCGCGATGAGCGCCGACCAGCCGACCATGTAGAGGGTGTCCCAACAGGCCTGCTCCAGCAGGGGCTGCATCTCCGACCAGGTCACTTGGCACCTTCCTTGACCAGCGTGGCGGCGGTCGCGGACGCGTCCGGCACCGGGAACCCGGCGGGCGCGTCGGCGACGTCGACCTGGAGGCCCTGCTCGCGCAGGAAGCCGATCGGGACGACGTTCTCCTCGAAGCGGCCCGGCAGCTCGATGCGCATCCGGCCGACCTGCTTGCCCGCGACGGTGTCCATCGCGGCGCCGAGGATCGAGATGTCGATGTTGTACGTGCGCGACAGCTGGGAGATGACCGGCTGGGTGGCGGCCTCGCCGTGGAAGGTCACGTCGACGACGGTGCGGTCGGCGCCGGTGGCGTCGCCGCTGACCGGGAAGAGGGCGGCGGCGAGCTGGGAGCCCGGGGTGGCGAGGAGTTCGTTGACGGTGCCGGACTCGACGATCCGGCCCCGCTCCATCAGGGCGGCCGAGTCGCAGACCGTCTTCACGACCTCCATCTCGTGCGTGATCAGCAGGACGGTCAGGCCGAGCTGCTGGTTGAGGTCGCGCAGGAGCTGGAGGATGGAGCGGGTGGTCTCCGGGTCGAGGGCGCTGGTGGCCTCGTCGGAGAGGAGCACCTTCGGCTCGCCGGCCAGGGCGCGGGCGATGCCGACGCGCTGCTTCTGGCCGCCGGAGAGCTGTGCCGGGTAGGCCTTGGCCTTGTCGGCGAGGCCGACCAGGTCCAGGAGTTCGAGCGCCTTGCGGGAGCGCTCCTTGCCGGACAGGCCGAGGATCTCGAGCGGCAGCTCGATGTTCGCCTGGACGGTCCGCGAGGACAGCAGGTTGAAGTGCTGGAAGACCATGCCGATGCGGTTGCGGGCGGCGCGCAGTTCCTTGCCGGCGCGCGGGCCGCGGCCCGCGAGCGCGGTGAGGTCCTGGCCGTCCACGGTCACGGTGCCGGAGGTGGGGCGCTCCAGGAGGTTCACGCAGCGGATCAACGAGGATTTACCGGCACCGGACTGGCCGATGACGCCGTACACCTCGCCTTCGCGCACATGGAGATCGACTCCGTCGATGGCGGTTACTTCACGACCGCGTGAGCGGTAGACCTTGGTCAGGCCGGAAGTGGTGATCACTGGGTTTCCGTCACTGTCGAGTGCGCGGCGCGGTGACGCCGGGCACGGGGCATTCGTTCGGAACGCGGCACGGTTCTCGCGGTGGCGATGGAACCGGAGGACGTGTGCGCGGGGCCGGCTCGCTCCCTGCCCGCGTACGTGACTGCTAGGGGTACGTACGTGGCGTAGTGGCGCGGCACAGCGGCTTCGCTTCGGGGCGCGAGGCTCTCAGTGGTGCGGGGGCCCTCAGAAGGCGCACATTCGACACATACAACGAGCACCGGGCGTCGTGATCGCCTCGGTCGCAAGGGTGCGGCTGCTCGTCGTGGTCATGCGGACCAGTAAAACACGCGTGCGGGCGCGTCCCGCCACCGCTGTCCGAATAGCGGACAAACATTGGTCGACAGGAGAGACGCCAAGGCGCGACCCACACCCCGTTCAGACGCCGGTGACGATCTCCACGCCACCCGCCGTGGCCTGCACGGACACCGCCGACAGGTCCTTGACGACGACGTCGGCGGACAACTCCGCCACCTGGTGCGTTGTGGTCAACGCCACGGTGGTCATCCCGGCCGCCCGGCCCGCGGTGAGACCCGCGGGGGCGTCCTCGAAGACCACGCAGCGGGCCGGGTCCACGCCGAGGACGCGGGCCGCGAGCAGGAAGGGCTCGGGGTCGGGCTTGCCGCGGGTGATGTCGTCGGCGGCTATCAGCGTCTTGGGGCCGATGCCGACCTCGGCGAGCCGGGCCTCGGCCAGGCGGCGGGTCGCGGAGGTGACGACGGCCCAGCGCTCGGGCGGAAGGGCGGCGAGCAGGTCGAGGGTGCCGGGCAGGGCGAGCACGCCGCCCGCGACGTCGGACACCTCCAGCTCCTCGATCCGGGCCACGGCCCCGGCGACCCGCTCGGCGGGCAGCAGGTCGGCGACGATCTCGACGGCCGGGCGGCCGTGCAGCTCGACCCTGGCGAAGTCCTCGGCGGTGATGCCGTACTCCCCCGCCCACCGCGTCCAGCAGCGGCGGACGGACTCCATCGAGGAGATGAGGGTGCCGTCGTTGTCGAACAGGAGGGCTTCAGCCTGGATCTTCATGCTCTCGACCCTACGTGGGGGCCGTCGGCGGATCCCCGGGCCCCAGGGGCCGAGGACACCGGGTCTTTTGGCCCGTAATAGGGTCTCGGCATGCTTGTTGCCCTGACCGTCGCGACCTCCGTGGCCGCGCTCGCGCTCGCGGCCTGGTGCGGTTTCGCCGCCTACCGGGACCAGCCGACGAAGGACTGGCACTTCATCGGCATGGGTGTGGTCACCCTGCTGACGCTGGTCCAGCTGATCGTCGGCATCGTGCAGCTGGCGCGGGGCGAGGATCCCGAGCAGGGCACGACGATCTTCGTGGCCTATCTGATCGGCTCGTTCGCGTGCGTTCCCGCGGCGGGCTTCATGTCGCTCGCCGAGCGCACCCGCTGGGGCTCGGTGACCGTCGCCGCGGGCGGCGTGGTCCTCGCCGTGCTCGAGGTGCGGCTCCATGACATCTGGGGAGGCTGAGGTGGCGGTGACGGACGACGAGCCCCGCGCGCGGCAGCAGAAGCAGCCGAAGCCGGAACAGCAGAAGCAGCCCAAGCCCGAGCGGCAGAAGCTGATCACCGGCCCCGGCATCCTGCTGGTGTGGCTGTACGGCGTGATGGTCGTGGGCGCCGTGTCGCGTTCGGCGGTCCAGATCTCGACGGACTTCCACAAGGCCCCGCTCGCGTACACGCTGTCGGCGCTCGCCGGTGTCGTCTACGGCTTCATCACGTACTCGCTCGTACGCGGCGGGGAGACGGCCCGCAAGGCGGCGCTGGTGTGCTGCGCCGCCGAGCTGGCCGGTGTGCTCGCCGTCGGGGCCTGGACCCTCGCGGAGCCCTCCGCGTTCCCGGACGCCACGGTCTGGTCGGACTTCGGCATGGGCTATCTGTTCATTCCCGTGCTGCTGCCGGTGACCGCGGTGTTCTGGCTGCGGAAGTCCCGCGAGCACACCCGGCCCGCGGGGGCCGGGGGTCCCGAAGAGGCCTAGGCGCTCGCCACGTAGGCCTCGGCCTGCGCGTCCTTGGAGAGGGTCACCACCGTCAGGCGGTCGTCCACGCGCTGCGTGCTCACCGGCGCGTAGCCGTGCTTGCGGTAGAGCTGGAGGTTGCTCTCGCTGCGGTGCCCGCTGAACAGCTCGAAGCGCTTGGCGACGCCGCCATCGGAGAGCCGGCGCTCGATGGCCTCCAGGAGCCGCCCGCCCAGGCCGTGCCGCTGCATCCGCGGGTGCACGATGAGCTTGCCGATGCGGGCCGTGGCCGCCGCGTCCACCGTGCCCCGCACGGACGCCACGACCTCGCTGCCGAGCCGCGCCACCAGGACGCTGCCCGCGGCCAGCTCGGCCTTGATGGAGTCGAGGGTCTGCGTCAGCGGCTCGATGGAGTAGTCGCCGTACAGCTCGGCCTCGCTCTGGTAGCAGAGGTACTGCAGTTTGAGGATCTGTTCGGCGTCCGTGTCGGACGCCTCCGAGATGGTCACGCTCATGCCCATGTGTGCATGCCTCCCGCTCACCTGCTCCGCCGGTTGTCCTTCACTCCTTTCCCCACGGGTCCGGAGTCCCAACCTCCTGCGCGAGCATTCTGCGCAGGCATCCCAGGCATCGGGAACGTTCCGGCCCCAAAGATCCTTGTGACATTCCCAACTCCCCTGCGATTTCGCGGTAAGTCAGGTCCTTCGGCGACAGAAGTGCAGCCATGAGACGAGGACAGCGTCCGGGCAGTTTCCGGACGGCGGCGTACAGGGTGCGGTGCCGGTCGGCAAGCAGCAGCCGCTGTTCGGGGCCGCCGCGCGGGTCGGCGGGCTCGGCGGCGTAGGGCCGCTCCCGCCGGGCGGTGCTGCGGGTGCGGTGCGCCTCGTCGCGGACGGCGGCGCGCAGCCAGGCGACGGGGTCGGCGGGCGGTCCCCCGGCGTTCAGATGTTCGAGCAGGCGCAGCCAGACGGCCTGCTCGATGTCGCCGGGGTCGGCGGCGCAGCCGTGCGCCTCGGCCGACGCCTCGGCGGCGAGCAGCGGGCGCAGGGTGGTGACCAGGTCGTACGAGAGCGACGGCCGCGCGGAGGGGGACGGGGCCGACGGGGGCGTAGGGGTCATGCCGACGGGGACGCGGCCATTCCGGTTATCGGTTTCCGGAACGGCCGCGCCTCACCCCAACCGGGGCTTCACGCACCGTCGTTGACGCGGCCCTTCGGGTGCCGGCGGGCCCGGTCGGCGGCGGGGAGACCCGTCAGTCGTCGTTGAAGTCCGCGGCGGCGAGCAGCGCCGTGTCCGGGTTGTCGGAGAAGATCCCGTCGATGCCGGTGGCGAAGTACGCCTTGAACGCGCCGAAGGCGTCGCCGTACGCGTTCGGGTCCGTGCCCTTCTTGAAGTCGGCGGGCAGGAAGGTGTTCTCGTTGCGCATCGTGTACGGGTGCAGGACCAGGCCCTCGGCGTGCGCGTCGCGGACCAGGGTGGTCGGCTCCAGGAGCTTGCCGTCGGGGCCCTTGGGGATGACCAGGTCGAGCGTCGGGCCGATGCCCTTGGCGTACGAGGCGATCCACTCCAGGCCCTCGGGCTTGATGAGGTCCGCGACGGTGCGCGGGTCGCCCGCCTCGACGAAGTCCCACGGGCGCGACGAGGCCGTGGAGAGCAGGACCACGCCGGGCGCGTCGACGAGCTTGCGCAGGCGCTGGATGCTGCTCGGCTCGAAGGACTGCAGGAAGTTCGGGGAGTTCCTGCGGTGGCGGTTGTAGCGGCGCAGGAGCTTGGCGAGCGGCTCCTCGAGGCCGAGGCCCAGCTTGCGGAAGTACGTGGGGTGCTTGGTCTCGATGTGCAGCCAGACGCGCTCGCCGCGCTTGCGCCCCTCCTTCTCCGCCCACCGGAACACCTCTTCGAGGGTGGGGACGTCCCAGCGGCCGTCGTAGAGGGTGTTGCGCTGGCGGGTGCCCGGGATGCGCTCCTTGGCGCGCAGCGTCTTCAGCTCGGCGAGCGTGAAGTCCTCGGTGAACCAGCCGGTCAGGCTGACCCCGTCGACGCTCTTGGTCGTCTTGCGGCCCGCGAACTCGGGGTGTGCGGCGACGTCCGTCGTCCCGGTGATGTCGTTCTCGTGACGGCATACGAGATGGCCGTCCTTGGTGGGCACCACGTCCTGCTCGATGACGTGCGCGCCCATGTCCAGGGCGAGTTGGTACGAGCCGAGTGTGTGCTCGGGCCGGTAGCCGCTGGTGCCGCGGTGCGCGACCACGGTCGGCACCGGCAGGTCGCGGTAGCCGCCGCCCCCGTGGCCCCCGTGGCCGTGGCGCGCGTCGGCTCTCGCCACGCCGGGCGCGCCCACGACGGCCGCGCCCGCCCCGAGCACCGCGGCCCCGAGCAGCGCGCGCCGCCCCGGGCTCGTCCCCGTCTCCTGCCGCCCCGATTCCTGCGTCGCCATTGAGCGCTCCCTCCCTGTGTACCGCCGTGTAGCGCCTTGCACCTGACAAAGCGGCACCGATCGTAGGTGGCGTTGCGTGACGGGTGGGAGACCCGGGGCCGAACGGGTGGCTGACGCCGGGTGTCGAGTACGGCTCGCGGCCCCTTGGGCGAAGGCGACCGGCGCGTGCGCCCGGGCTCGTGGGCGCCGGGACAGTTCCGGCCGTGAGATGCGTCGCGCGTGAGAAGCACCACTCGGACAAGCCACGCAGTTCGCACAGCGCTACGGTCGTCTCGGTGAGGTTCTCTCGGGGGCAACTGCAGGCAAAATCAGGTCAACTCTGCGTATCGGTCACATGAACCCGATGTGCAATCAACGGGGACCCGCGAGTATGGTCCTCACCTGCACAGACTCGTCGTCGACCCGTTGACACCGGAGGACCCGTTGTCCCGTCTAGCGCTCATCAAGGCAGTGCTCGGACCGTTCCTGCGCCTGATGTTCCGCCCCCGGGTGGAAGGCGCGGAGAACATCCCCGGGACCGGTCCCGTCATTCTGGCCGGAAACCACCTGACGTTCATCGACTCGATGATCCTGCCCCTGGTGTGCGACCGGCCCGTCTTCTTCATCGGCAAGGACGAGTACGTCACCGGCAAGGGTTTCAAGGGCCGTCTGATGGCCTGGTTCTTCACCGGCGTCGGCATGATCCCGGTGGCGCGTGACGGCGGCCGGGGCGGGGTGGCCGCGCTGATGACCGGCAAGCGCGTCCTGGACGAGGGCAAGATCTTCGGCATCTACCCCGAGGGCACCCGCTCCCCCGACGGCCGCCTCTACCGCGGTCGCACCGGCATCGCGCGGCTGACCCTGATGACGGGCGCGCCGGTGGTGCCGTTCGCGATGATCGGCACCGACAAGCTGCAGCCCGGCGGCAAGGGCCTGCCCCACCCGGGCAAGGTGACCGTCCGCTTCGGCGAGGCGATGGAGTTCTCGCGCTACGACGGCATGGACCGCGACCGCTATGTGCTGCGTGCGGTGACGGACTCCGTGATGACGGAGGTCATGCTGCTGTCCGGCCAGGAGTACGTGGACATGTACGCCACGAAGGCCAAGGCAGCCTGACGGTACGGAACGTGCACGAAGGGCCGCACCCCCACAAGCGGGGTGCGGCCCTTCGGCGTTCCGCGGCTACGGGTGCTCGACGCCGTCCTCCAGCTTCTGGCCCTTCAGGAGGTACCAGGCCGCCACCGCCGTCGCGAGGAGGACCGCCGCGCCCACGCCCGCGGCGAGGCGCAGGCCGTCCACGAAGGCCTCCTGGGCCGCCGAGAGCAGGGGCTCGGCCGTGTGCGCCGGCAGCCCCGAGCCCGCCTCGACCGCGCCGCCGAGCGAGTCGTGCGCGGCCGCCGCGGCGTCGGCCGGGGTGCCCGCCGGGGCCGTGAAGTTCTGGTACACGCCGGTCACGATGGAGCCGAGCAGGGCGATGCCGAGGGCCGCGCCCAGTTCGTAGGCCGTCTCCGAGACCGCGGACGCCGAGCCCGCCTGTTCCTTCGGCACGCTGGAGAGGATCACGTCGGCGGTCACGGTGAAGGAGAAGCCCGCGCCGACGCCGACGACCAGGAGTGCCGCGCCGAGCAGCGGATAGCCCGTCTCCTGGCTCAGCACGGTCAGCGAGGCGAGCGCGAGGCCCACCGCCGCGAGTCCGCCCGCGACCACCGCCCGCACCGAGTACCGGCGCGCCACCGTACCCGCGATCAGGCCCGCCGTGACCGCGCCCACCGCCGCGGGCAGTTCGGCGAGACCGGCCTCGAAGGGCTGCCTGCCCTGGACCAGTTGGAGGAACTGGGAGAGGAAGAAGACGAGCCCGGACAGGCCGAGGATGGTCAGCAGGTCGGCGAGGACGGCCGCCGAGAACCCGCGGTTGCGGAAAAGGCGCATGTCGAGCAGCGGTGCGGGCAGGGTGAACTGTCGACGCACGAACCAGGTGAGCGCGGCCACGCCGATCACGGCCGAGCCCCCGACGCCCCAGCTCAAGCCGTGTGCCGCCGCTTCCTTGACGGCGTACACGACAGCGATCATGCCGATGAGCGACAGCGCGACGCTGATCAGGTCCCAGGGGCCCGGCGACGGGTTCTTCGACTCGGGGATCATCTTGACGCCGACCACGACCAGGACCGCCATCACCGGCAGGTTGATCAGGAAGACCGAGCCCCACCAGAAGTGTTCGAGCAGGAAGCCGCCGACGACCGGGCCGACCGCCGCGCCCGCCGACGCCATCGCGCCCCACACGCCGACGGCGATGCTCCGCTCGCGCGGGTCGTGGAAGATGTTCCGGATCAGCGCCAGCGTGGACGGCATCAGGGTCGCGCCCGCGACACCGAGCAGCGCGCGGGCCAGGATCATCAACTCGGGCGTGGTGGCGTAGGAGTTGAGCACGGACACCGCGCCGAACGCGACGGCTCCGGTGAGCAGCAGCTTCTTGCGGCCGATGCGGTCGCCGAGGCTGCCCATGGACACCAGCAGACCGGCGATCACGAACGAGTAGACGTCGCCGATCCACAGCAGCTGGTTGCCGGACGGCTTCAGGTCCTCACTGATGTACGGCGTCGCCAGACCGAGGACGGTCGCGTCCACCGCGACGAGCAGCACGGCCAGCGCGAGCACGGCGAGGGCGAGCCAGCGGCCGGGGTGCCGCTCCACCTCCGCGGGCCGTACGCGCTGTTCGGTGCTTGTCATGATTCCACTCTCCGTTGTGCGCCGCCGATCAGCAGTTCGGCGATCATGTATGAGAAGTCCTTGGCCGCCACGCGGCCGTCGAGCACGGCCCAGGCGGCGGAGCCGATGAGGCCGTAGAGGGCGTCGGTGAGCCAGGCCGTGCTCAGGTCGATGCGGAACTCCCCGCTCTCCTGGCCGCGCCGGAACAGCTCCGCCATCCGGTCGTCGATCCGGGACCAGCCCTCGTGCCGGTCCTCGCCCTCGAACAGCTGGTTCTCGGTGACGAGGAACGCGAGCAGACCGGCGGCGGGTTCGATCTCCCTGATCAGGCGCCGCAGCGCGTCCTGCGCGCTGTCCTCGCCGAGCCGCGCGGCGTCGAGAGCCGTCTCGCACTCCTGGAGGCCCAGATCCTCGAGCGCGCGGATGAGCGCGTCGCGCCCGGCGAAGTGCCGGTGCAGGGTGGCGCGGCTGATACCGGCGGCCCTGGCCACTTCGTCCAGGGTCGAGGAGCCCTTGCGGGTGAGCTGGGCGGCGGCGCTGCGGAGCACCTGGTCGCGATCGACTGACATGAGACAACCATAGACCACGTGAGACAAATATGTCTCACGCGAGGCGTGTGGCGCTCACGGAACGGGGTTTGGGTGACGCGCGGGGTTCGGTGGGTTCGGCGGCTTCGGCGGGTTCGGCGGCTTCGGCGGGTCCGGTGGCTTCAGCGAGTCCGGTGGCTCGGCTGCGCCTCAGTACCTCAGTGCCAGGGCAGTCCGGCCCGCGTGCGCCAGTACGCGGCGGGCTCCTCCGCGAGGTCCGCCAGGCGGTCCAGGTGCTCGGCGTCCAGGTCGACGGCCGTCGCGTGCAGGTTCGACACGAGCTGTACGGAGGTGGCGGCGCCGGAGAGGACGACGCCCGCCCACGGCCGGCGAAGGACGAGGGCGAGGGCCACGGCGTCGCAGCCCAGGCCGGTGGCCTCGGCGGCGGCGCGCAGGGCCGCAGGAGCCTGCGGTCCGGCCAGGCGGCCGTTGGCCATGCCCTCCTTGACCAGGACGGTCAGGCCCGCGTCGTGGGCCTCGGCGAGCGCGGGTCCGGCGGAGGTCTCCAGGGCGTTGTACGTCGCCTGGACCGTCTGGAACAGCCGCTCGCCGCCCACGGTGACCTCGACGGCGGCGCGGATCGCGGCCGCCTGGTCGGGGCCGCTCACCGAGAGGCCGACGGTGACGCCGCTCGCGGCCAGGTCGGCGAGGCGGGCGTGCAGCTCCGTGTCGGTGAGGGCGGGGCTCTCCGGGGTCACCGAGTGGATCTGGTAGAGGTCGAGCCGGTCGCCGAGGATGCCGGCGGTCTCGGCGCGCTGACGGTCGTACGCGGCGACGCTGTGGTCCTTGACCTCGTGCGCGTCGGCGTCGGTGCGCCAGTCGGCGGTGTACGTGTAGCCCCACTTGCTGCCCACGACGACGTCCCGGACGTCGGGGCGGGCGCGCAGCCAGTCGGCCAGGAACTCCTCGGAGCGGCCGTAGGAGCGGGCCACGTCGAGGTAGCGCACGCCGAGTGCGTAGGCGGCGTCGAGGAGTTCGAAGGCGCGCTCGCGCAGGGCCTCGACGCTGCGGGCGGGCAGGTCCTCCTCGCGGCCCAGCGTGATGTAGCCGGGCCTGCCGACGGCTGCGAGGCCCACGCCCAGGTGGGCGGTGGGGGTGGTCGCGGTGGCGAGGCGGGCGAATGGCATGTGGGGCTCCACGCTGCGAAGGGGTGCACGCGGGTCGCGTGCACCCCTTCAACGTAGCTCGCGGGCGGTGGTGCGGGTGGGGTGGGGCCTCGCGGTGCGCCCCAGGCCCGCCCCTTCTCCGAAACCGGGGCTCCGCCCCTGGACCCCAGGGGTGGGTGCCCCCCTCAGGTGGGACGGTCCGCCCCCGATCGGCCTTCGGCCTCGTCCTCAACCGCCGGACGGGCTGTGATGCGCTAGCCCCTCCGTGCCGTCGCCCACTCCCGCTGCGCCACCACGTCCGCCTTGATCTCCGCCAGTTGTGCCGCCACCGCCGACGGTGCCGTGCCGCCCCTGCCGTCGCGGGAGGCCAGGGCCCCCTGGACGTTCAGGACGGTGCGGACCTCGGGGGTCAGGTGGGGGCTGATCTTCGCGAACTGTTCGTCGGTGAGCTGGTCCAGTTCGATGCCCGCGGCCTCGCACTCCTTGACGCACTCGCCCGCGACCTCGTGGGCAACCCGGAACGGCACACCCTGCTTGACCAGCCACTCGGCGATGTCCGTGGCGAGCGAGAAACCGGCCGGGGCCAGCTCCTCCATGCGCTCGCGGTGGACCGTGAGCGTCGCCATCATGCCGGTGAAAGCGGGCAGCAGGACCTCCAGCTGGTCACAGGAGTCGAAGACGGGCTCCTTGTCCTCCTGGAGGTCGCGGTTGTACGCGAGGGGCAGTGCCTTCAGGGTCGCAAGCAGGCCGGTCAGGTTGCCGATGAGGCGGCCGGACTTGCCGCGCGCCAGCTCCGCGATGTCCGGGTTCTTCTTCTGCGGCATGATCGACGAGCCGGTCGAGAACGCGTCGTGGAGGGTGACGAAGGAGAACTCCTTCGTGTTCCAGATGATGACCTCCTCGGCGATCCGGGAGAGGTTCACACCGATCATCGCCGTGATGAAGGCGAACTCGGCGACGAAGTCCCGCGAGGCGGTGCCGTCGATGGAGTTGGCGGCGGAGCCGTGCTCGAAGCCGAGGTCCGCGGCGACGGCCTGCGGGTCGAGGCCGAGCGACGAGCCCGCGAGCGCCCCCGAGCCGTACGGCGAGACGGCCGTCCGCGTGTCCCACTGCCGCAGCCGCTCGGCGTCCCGGGACAGGGACTGGACGTGCGCCAGGACGTGGTGCGCGAAGAGGACGGGCTGGGCGTGCTGGAGGTGGGTGCGGCCGGGCATGGCGACGTCCGGGTGCGCCTCCGCGAGGCCGATCAGGGCCTCCTGGAGCTCGGCGACGAGGCCGCCGATGATCCGGGCGTGGTCGCGCAGGTACATCTTGAAGAGCGTCGCCACCTGGTCGTTGCGGGACCGGCCTGCGCGCAGCTTGCCGCCGAGGTCCGGGCCGAGCCGCTCCAGGAGGCCGCGCTCCAGGGCGGTGTGCACGTCCTCGTCGGCGACGGTGCCGGTGAACGAGCCGTCGGCCACGTCCGCTTCGAGCTGGTCGAGCCCGGCCAGCATGCGGGTCAGCTCGTCAGCGGTGAGCAGGCCCGCCGTGTGCAGCACGCGGGCGTGGGCGCGGGAGCCGGCGATGTCGTACGGCGCCAGACGCCAGTCGAAGTGAACCGAGGCCGAAAGCTGGGCCAGGGCCTCTGCCGGGCCGTCGGCGAACCGTCCGCCCCAGAGCCGGACGTCACCGCTGTTGCTGCTCACTGCACGCGCTCCTAGAAGAAAGGGGGATGTGCGACCGCCTCCCCGGCGCCGCGCGCTGCGGGGAGGCGGACCTCACGCTACTGCTCGGGCCCTCAGGCCAGGTCCCGCTTCGCGGCGATCTTCGACGAAAGCCCGAAGATGTCGATGAAGCCCTGCGCCTTGGACTGGTCGAAGGTGTCGCCCGAGTCGTACGTCGCGAGGTTGAAGTCGTACAGGGACTGGTCGGACTTCCGGCCGGTGACGACGGCGCGGCCGCCGTGCAGGGTCATCCGGATGTCGCCGCTGACGTGCTGGTTGGCCTCGTTGATGAAGCCGTCCAGGGCCCGCTTGAGCGGGGAGAACCACAGGCCGTCGTAGACCAGCTCGCCCCAGCGCTGCTCGACCTGCCGCTTGTACCGGGCGAGCTCCCGCTCGACCGTGACGTTCTCCAGCTCCTGGTGGGCGGTGATCAGGGCGATGGCGCCCGGGGCCTCGTACACCTCACGGGACTTGATGCCCACGAGCCGGTCCTCGACCATGTCGATCCGGCCGATGCCCTGGGCGCCCGCCCGCTCGTTGAGCTGCTGGATCGCCTGCAGGACCGTGACCGGCCTGCCGTCGATGGCGACCGGCACGCCCTCCTTGAAGCTGATGACGACCTCGTCGGCCTCGCGGGGCGTCGCGGGGTTCGACGTGTATTCGTAGACGTCCTCGATCGGGGCGTTCCAGATGTCCTCGAGGAAGCCCGTCTCGACGGCCCGTCCGAAGACGTTCTGGTCGATGGAGTACGGCGACTTCTTGGTGGTCGCGATCGGCAGGCCCTTGTCCTCGCAGAAGGCGATGGCCTTGTCCCGGGTCATCGCGTAGTCCCGGACGGGCGCGATGCACTTCAGGTCGGGGCCGAGGGCCTGGATGCCGGCCTCGAACCGCACCTGGTCGTTGCCCTTGCCGGTGCAGCCGTGGGCCACGATGCCGGCGCCGTGCTTGTTCGCGGCGGCGACGAGGTGCTTGACGATGGTCGGCCGGGACAGGGCCGAGACCAGCGGATACCGGTCCATGTACAGGGCGTTGGCCTTGATCGCCGGGAGGCAGTAGCCCTCGGCGAACTCGTCCTTGGCGTCGGCGACCTCCGCCTCCACGGCACCGCAGGCGAGCGCGCGCTTGCGGATGACGTCCAGGTCCTCGCCGCCCTGGCCGACGTCCACGGCAACGGCGATGACCTCGGCGCCCGTCTCCTCGGCGATCCAGCCGATGGCGACGGAGGTGTCCAGGCCGCCCGAGTAGGCGAGTACGACGCGCTCGGTCACGGGTTTCTCCTCACAGTGCATTCGCTCGCTCAGTGCAGTGCAGTCACTGACATGCATGAGTATGCATTGCTCTGCATGCTTCGTCAATCCAGCCCCGGAGTGAAGCGGAGGGCACCCCCTTCACAAGGCGGGCGGCACTCGAAGTAGTTAGACAGGCGAACTAAAGGAGTCCATAATCCTTGGCCATGGGAAAGACCTATGAGCGCATCGACGGCAGACTCCGCACCTTCATCGAGTCCCAGCCGATCTTCTTCACCGCCACGTCCCCCCTCGCCGCGGACGGCACCATCAACCTCTCCCCCAAGGGCGTCACCGGCTCCTTCGCCGTCCTGGACGACCTCACCCTCGCCTACCTGGACTTCGCGGGCAGCAACGCGGAGACCGTCGCCCACCTGCGGGAGAACGGCCGCATCACGCTCATGTGGTGCGCTTTCCAGGGCCCGCCGAACATCGTCCGCGTGCACGGCCGCGGCGAGCCCGTCTTCCGCGACGACCCGCGCTTCCCCGACCTCCTCGCCCGCTTCCCCGACGTCGACACGTCACTGCACGGCCTGCGCGCGATCGTCGTCGTGCACGCCGAGCTGATCCGCGACACCTGTGGCTACGCGGTGCCCTTCATGACGTACGACGAGGACCGCGATCTGCACGCCAAGCGGTTCGCGCGCGAGGACGACGCTTCGCTGGACGCCTACTTCACGAAGAAGGAGCATGTGGCGACGAGCATCGACGGACTGCCGGGGCTCCCGCTGCCGTTGCCTCCGACGCCCGCCTGAGGGGGCTCGCTCGGTGCCATCATGGTGCCCCGGCCCGCTGAACGGGCCGGTGGGAGGGGCACCATGGCACCGGCGCGCACGGCGCTGCTGATCGGGGTCGGGCACGTGCCCGCGGCGGACGGGCTCCTTGAGCCCCTCGACGACGCGGTGGACGCCGACCTGCGGCTGATGAACTCCGCGTTGCGGGCGGCACGTTACGACGTCACGACCCTGCACAACGCCGGGATCAACCAGATCAGGGCGCGCATCCACGAGACCGCGCGCGCCGCCGACGAGGGCGGGACGCTGCTGCTGTACTTCAGCGGCCACGGCGTCCGCGTGCGCGGCATCGACTACCTGGTGCCGTTCGACGCCGTGCCGCCGCCCGACGGCGACTGGCAGGAGCCGTACCTGGACTCCCTGCTGCCCACCGCCATCAGCCCCTGGCTGAAGCCGTCCAGGGCGGGCACCGTGCTGTGGGCCATCGACGCCTGCCGCACCGAACTGCCCGCCGACGACGTGCCGTTCGGCAACAGCGTCGACAACGGCCCGCCCGGCGGCGGCTTCGCCGTCCTGATGGGCTGCAAGCAGGGCGAGCGCAGCGGCTACACCGGCGAGGGCAGCTTCTTCACCCGCGGCCTCGCCGAGGCCCTCGGCCCGCTGGCGCCCGCCCGCTCCGTCGAGGACGTGTTCGCCAAGGCCGCCGCGCGGGCCAAGGCGGTCGCGCACCGGCAGGGCCATACGCAGAACGCGCACATCCACTACGGCACCAACTTCGAGGAACGCACCAAGGCCACCGAGATCTGCGAGGGGCGGCCGCTCCTGGAGGCCTGGCAGGACGCCGTGCGCAACACACCCCTGTGGGAGCGGGTGGAGCCCCGCGACGACAACGGCGTCCGGCGCTTCCAGGACTGCCTGAGCGCGTTCGTGGAGCGCTGCGCCCACACCCTGCACCTCGCCCAGAGCCGCCTTCCGTTCGAGGACCCGTGGGCCGACGACACCTACCCGGTGCGGCTGCTCTGCGACCGGCTGCCGTCCCTGCTGCCGGACGGGGCGAAGCTGTCCGTGGTGGAGGTGGCAGCGCTCGTGGCGGCGCCGTTCCTGCGCGAGGCGGCCTGGGCCGAGCGGCTCAGCCAGGCGGCCGAGTTCGGCCCCGAGTCGCTGGAGCGCGTGCCCGGCGCGGATGCCCACCGCAGGCACTACGAACAGGTCGGCGACCAGTACGCGCGCGTGGCGCGGAAGGTCGCGGAGTGCCACGCCCGCCAGCGGCCCCAGGACGCCGTCGCCGTCACGATGTGGCTGGTGCACCGCTGGGTGGCCGACCGGTTCGAGACGGACGACGAGGCGGTGCCCGCCCCGTGCGCGGACGCCCTCGCCACCACCCTGCTCGGCGGCGCCACGCCCGCGCAGGACCGGGTCGCCGAACTGTCCGGCCTGATGCGGACGGCCGCCGCGGGCATCGGCCTCGACGAGCCGCTCGACGACTCCGGCACCCCGCGCGACGCCGAGCGCGCCCCGGCGAAGGTCCTGCTGCCGGGCGGCTACCAGCCCCTGCGGATGCGCCCGCTGGCCGCGCTCCTGCGGCTCGCGGGCGTGCTGTCCCTGGACGTGCGGACTTTCCCGGAGGTCGTGGCCGAGCATCTGGCGGTGTCCGACCCGGTCCTGCCGCAGGAGATCGTCGGCCTCGTCTCGCACCCCGATCTGCTCAGTTGGCAGCCCGAGGGCACCGCGCTGCACCTGGATGTGCCCTGCCCGCACCAGGCGGTGCACGCCGCGCTCGTCGAAGTGGCGCACCAGGCCGACCAGTTGGCCGCGCAGGTCGCCGACCTCGCGAGCACGCTGCCCGAGGCGGAGGCCTGCCTCCTGTCCGCCGTGCCCACGCGGGTGACCGACCGCGACCTGAGGGCGAGCCAGCGCGGCGGCCAGGCCACGTACGAGGTGCCCCTGCTGCGCTTCCACCTGGCGCAGACCGAGGTCCGCGAACTGCTCATGGGCGAGCAGCTGTACGGCGGCGAACCCCACCTGGCACTGCGGGAGCTGTACCAGAACGCCATGGACGCCTGCCGGTACCGGCAGATGCGCTGGGACTACCTGGACAGCGCGGGTCCGCAGCCCGCGCCCTGGCGCGGCCGGATCTCGATCACCATGGGTGAGGACGCGCGCGGCCGGTACGTGGAGTGCCGCGACAACGGCGTCGGCATGAGCGCCGAGCAGCTGAAGTACACCTTCACCCGGGCCGGCAGCCGGTTCGAGCAGTCCAAGGCGTTCCGGCGCGAGCAGTCCCGCTGGCTGCGGCACGACCAGAAGCTGCGCCTGTTCCCCAACAGCCGCTTCGGCATCGGCGTGTTCAGCTACTTCATGCTCGCCGACGAGATGACGATCGTGACGCGGCAGGTCAGCCCGGACGGCATTCCGGCCGCGCAGGCGCTCAGCGTCGAGATCCCGAGCAGCGGCAGCCTGTTCCGCATCCAGCGGCACGAGGGCGCGGGCGACGGCCTCCCGGAGGGCGGCACGCGCGTCCGCCTCTACCTGCGGGCGGACGGCACGGCCGACGGCCTCTCCTGCGTGGGCACGCTCCGGCCGCTGGTGCGGGTCAGCGAGTTCGAACTTGAGGTGCGGGACCTGGCGGGGGCCGTGCACGAGTGGCAGCCGGGGGTGCTGCAGTCGGGGGTCGGCCTCGACCTCATCGAACCGCTGGAGGCCGTGCCCGGGGTGCTGTGGTGGGTGGGCGAGAAGGGGGGTGTGCTGTGCGACGGCATCGCCACGGACGTGGCGCCCTACGGCTACGTACTGAACCTGACGGGCCTGCACGCGGGCCAGCTGAGCGTCAGCCGCAAGGAGTTGCAGACGTACGACCGGACGTGGGAGGTGCACAACTGGCGCGCGGGCGCCGTGCCGCTGGCCCAGTGGCCGGGGCTTTCGATGGAGTGGCTCTGGGAGCTGGAGCGGCAGAACCTGCCGGTGGCGCGAGTGCTGTGGGAGGAGTGGCGGGGCAGGGGTGTCACTCCGGTGCGTGACGTGGACGGGCGGCACTGGCTGGACTCCGAGGGCTGGTTCTACCCGGACCAGGGCATCGCGACCCGCAAGAACTACAGCTCCGACACCGGGCACATCGCCCCCTGGCGGGCCGCCGCTCTGCGCCTGGCACACACCCAGCACACGGCGTCCTCCCCCAAGAGCCTCGTGGGCCATCCCGTGCCCGAACCGGGAGACGCGGCGCTGCACGGCTCCAACAGGAGCTGGTGGTACGCCGTCGACCAGGCCGCCACGCTGGGCATGCCAGTGACCGAGGCGTTGCGACGCAAGCGGCGGCTGCGCATCGCGCACCCCTCCGGAGCTCCCGCGGCCGTGCGCGAGGGAAATCTCGACCTGGTGCCCGACGCCCTGGACCGGAACCTGGCGCTGGTCCTTGCAGGCTCCGGCCGATTCATCCCGGTGGAGGGCAACGGCAAGGTCAGTCACGGCCTCGGCAGCCTGGTCCTGGCATCCCAGGCATTCGCCGAACCGCTCGGTGTCATCCTCGACCGCTACGCGCGCTGGACGCCCCTCCACGGCGAGTCCCTGCCCCTCGTCCCCCCGCACCACCAGCACTACGTGTGTACGCAGGAGGACATCGAGGTGCTCTTCCTCCGCTCCAACAACGTGTACGAGGACAAGCTCAGGCCCGTGACGGACCCGTCGCAGATACTCCAGGTGCAGCGGAACACCGGCAGGGAACCGGCGGACGTCCTGCGCGTGCTGGCCGACTTCGCCTGGCTCGGCTGGACGGCACTCGCTGCCGACGTGGTCCAGGCCTGGGCGGACCTCGACTCCGAACTCCGCCGCGTTCTGGCCGAGTTCGCTCCGCCGGCCCCGGACGGCAGCCGGACGCTGCGCTGGGGTGCGACCGTGGCCATGGCCGCGCACTGGGAGACCGATCTCGCGGACGCGTCGGAGCGCCTGGCACGCACGGCCGCGGCGACGGGACTCTCGTACGAACGGCGGTACGCGGACGGGGACAGCCGCGTCGTGCCCTGCTCCGACACCGACGCTATCGTGCTCGAGCTGAACCGAGTCGGCGCCCGCCTCGAGGACGGCATCGGGTACGAGGCACTGGGGCGGGCCGCCAAGGGTCTGCAGCACCGGGCTGACATCGTCCAGGTCGCGGCCGACCTGCGGGCCGCCGGGGTGCGCCTGCCCGACCGAGTGGACCTCGTCGCCGAGTGGCCCACGCTGCCGCTGCGCAGCCGCTTCGCGCTCTCGGGCAAGGAGGCCGTCTACAGCACGGAGGACGACCCCGCCGACGAACTGACCTCCTCCGGGCTCTACTACACCGCGGAGCGCCTCCACGAGACCCTGGCCGACATGTGGGCGCTCGCCCACCAGGACGCCGACCGGTTCGGTCTGACGGTGCCGCCCCTGCCCGACGACCTCACCTCCCACCGGCCCGGTTCACGCGAGGTCTCCGCCCTCGTCGAACAGCGCGTCGTCGACTTCTCCCACGAGCCCGACATCGAGGCGCAGTACTCTGCCGCCATCTGGAAACGCCTGACGCCCTCCGCCCTGGCGGAGTACGCCGACAGACTGGAGATCACCCCCGCCACCGCCTACGCCGAACTCGCCGCCCTGCGCCCCCTCGGCGCCCTGGTCCCCGAACTCCCCGAGGCCGCCCTGGAGTCCCTCCCCACCACCCCCCTCTCCGCCCGCGACCTGGTGGCCCTCGACGGAGGCCAGTGGCTGTCGCCGACCGACAAGGCCTTCGGCCCCCTCGACCTCGTGAGCATCGCGGGCCGCCTGGGCGAGCCCGTGCCCCGCACGCTCGCCCGCGTCGCCCCCTTCCTGCCCCTGCTGCCCGAATCCCCGCCCCTGCCCACCCCGCCGGACACCGTCCCCCTCTGGCAGGACCTGGCGATCCTCTCCACGGGCCTCGACGGCCGGCTCCCCGCCCTCTCCGGCAAGGTGGACGCCCGGCACGTCGCGCGGGCCGCCGACGCCACCGGCGAGTCCGAGGCCTGGGTCACCGAACGCCTGCGCCTGTACGCCACCCTTTTCGCCCTCGACCTCGACTTGGACGACGCCTCATGACCCAGCCCCCGCCGCCCTCCCACCAGTTCGACACGGCCTACGCGGACGCGGACCTGGGCGAGGTGAGCGACACGTTCACGGTGAGTCCCTCGCCCGAGGGGCACACCCTGGTGCGGGGGCACTGTCCGCGCTGCCACGGCCGGACGACCACCGAGTACCGGCACGGTGTGCCCGGGACCGGGACGGGCGCGGGGACCAAGGGGCCACTGACCGAGGACGCCGCGCTGCTCGCGCAGGAGCGGCACTTCTGCGAGTGCGGGCACCCGCATCCGGAACTCCCGGCGAACGCCGTGTTCGTCGGGTGCGGAGCCAGCTGGCGCGTCCAGGCCCTGGTGACGCCCGCCCCGAGCGGCGCGCCGAACGGCACGCCGTGACGGCCCAGTCCGACCGCCGCTGGGCGGAGCTCGCGCGTGAGCTGGAGTTCACGCAGCTCGACGAGTTGCGGCGGCAGGCGGAGGGCTGGCGCACGGGTCTGACCGGTCTGACGGCACTCCTCGCCGTCCTGGTCGTCCTCAAGGGCCGCGACGATCTGAACGGCCTCCCGGACACCGCACGCCTGGTGGCGTCCGGGCTGGTCGCGGGCGCGTTCCTGCTGCTCGTGGCCGGGTCGGTGCTCGCCGTGCGGGCGGCGCACGGGCGGCTCGGCGAACGTACCCTGCTCGCCGGTCAGGCGCTGCGGCGCTGGACGGAGGACGAGGTACGGCGCGTCGTCAGGTCGCTGCGGTTCGCGTCGGTGTGCTGCGTGCTCGGCGTCGTGTGCGCCGCCGGGGCCGTCGGGGTCGCCTGGGTCATGACGGAGTCCCCGAAGGACCATCTGGTGCGGGTGAGCACGACGTCCGGGGAGCGGTGCGGGGAGTTCCTGGGGTCGGGGCGGGACGGGGTGTCGCTGCGGACCGGGGACGCCGGGGACACCGAGAAGGGGGATGGGAAGGGGGATGGGAAGGGCGACGGGGGCGGTGCGAAGGAGAAGCGGGTGACGTTGCCCGCTCGTACCGTCATCTCCATTACACCGGTGGGGAGTTGCGAAGCCGCCAAGTGAGGACGGTGCCCCGGCCCCGCACTCCCCGCAACACATGTAGCGACCACATATCGAGACGAGGTTGCGTGCCCGCCGCACCGGCACGTTGCATCGCCGGGTGCAGACCGAACCGACAAGTCCCGGCCCGACGGCGGCCACCGGGCCCGTGAGCGCCGCCGACCGCGCCGCCCGCCGCGCCGTCACCGTCTTCCCCGTGCTCGTCCTCGCCGCGGGCGCCGTCGGCCTCGCTACGCCCGGCACCTTCGGGGGCTGGAAGGAGAGCGTGCCGTACCTGCTCGGCGTGGTCATGTTCTGCATGGGCCTGACGATGACGCCGCAGGACTTCCAGGGCGTCGCGCGCCGCCCGTGGGCCGTGGCGCTCGGGCTCGTCGCCCACTATGTGATCATGCCGGGGCTCGGCTGGCTGATCGCCCACGCCCTGGACCTCTCGCCCCAGTTGGCCGCCGGAGTGATCCTCGTCGGGTGCGCGCCGAGCGGCACCGCCTCCAACGTCGTCACCTATCTCGCGCGCGGCGACGTGGCCCTGTCCGTGTCCGTCGCCACCGTGTCGACCGTGCTCGCGCCGCTCGTGACGCCGCCGCTCACGCTGCTGCTCGCCGGTGAGTACCTGCCGGTGGACGCGGGCTCGATGGTGACGGACATCCTCAAGACCGTGCTCCTGCCCGTCGTCGGCGGCCTCGCCGTGCGACTGCTCTTCGGACGGTACGTCGACCGTGTGCTCGGCGCGCTGCCGTGGCTGTCGGCCGTGACGATCGCCGTCATCGTGGCCGTGGTCGTCGCGGGCAGCGCGGCGGCCATCAAGTCGGCGGCCGCGCTCGTGCTCGTCGCGGTCGTCCTGCACAACGGGCTCGGGCTCGCGCTCGGCTACGGCGCGGGGAAGCTGGCCCGGCTCGGCCCGCCCGCGTCCCGCGCGATGGCCTTCGAGGTCGGCATGCAGAACTCCGGACTCGCCGCGTCCCTCGCGACGGCGCACTTCAGTCCGCTGGCCGCGCTGCCCGCCGCCGTGTTCTCCGTGTGGCACAACGTGTCGGGGGCGGTGGTGGCGGCGTGGATGGCGCACCGGGCGCGGCGGGCGGAGTGACGGGGGCAGGGGTCGGTGGAGTGACGAGGTCAAGGGTCGGCGGGGTGGAGGGGTGACGGTGGCGGGACGGGGCCGAGGGGCCTGATGTCAAGTCCGGCCGCCGCCCGCCCCGTTCACCGGCGGGATTCCGTCGTCGCCCTCGCCCGGAGGTGCGACGATGAGCGCCGCACAGGGGGAGAGGGCATGGCACAGGGACGTACCGCACTGCTCATCGGCGTCGGTGACACACCGGACGCCGCACACCGCTTCGACTCGCTCGACACACCGGTCACCGCCGACCTGCGGGCCCTCGGCGCCTCGCTCAAGGCCGCCGGTTACGACGTGCGGACGGTGCCGGGGGCCAGCCGGGCCCAGATCATCACGACCGTCGACGAGGTGTCGCGGGCCGTCCCGGAGGACGGGACCCTCCTGATCCACTTCACCGGGCACGGCATCCGCGTCGGCGACACCGACCACCTGGTCCCGGCCGACGCGCGCGCCCCGCACGGCCCCGACGGCGAGTGGACCCAGCCGTACCTGGACACGCTCGTGCCCGCCGACATCAGCCCGTACCTCACCCACTGCAAGGCAGGCACCGTGCTGTGGCTGATCGACGCCTGCCGGGGCGACGCGGCCGACGGGGTGTTCGGCAGCAGCGTCCTGAAGGGGCAGCCCTCGGGGCGGTTCGCGCTGATGACGGCCTGCGCGGCCGGGCAGCGGTCGGGGTACTCGGCGGAGGGCAGCTTCTTCACGCTCGGACTCGCGGAGGCTTTCCGGCCGTTGACGCGGGCGCGGACCGTGCAGGAGGTCTTCGAGACGGCGCGGCAGCACACCCTGCGCGCCGCCCGCCTGCACGGCGCGGCGGCGCAGGAACCGAGGCTCCACTGCGGCGCGGAGCTCGACGCCGAGGCCCGGGCGGCGGTCGTGTGCGAGGGGCGTCGGCTCCTGGAGGCCTGGCGGGAGGCTGTCGCGGACACCGCCCTGTGGGAGCGCGTCGCCGAGGAGGACACCGGGAGCGTGCCCCGGCTGCGGGACTGCCTCGGGGACCTGGTCGAGACGTGCGCGCAGGTCGTGCACCTGGCCCAGGAGCGGATGCCCGACCCGTGGGCCGACGACGACTTCCTGGTCCGGGTCGTACGCGACCAGTTGCCGCGCCTCGTCCCCAAGACGCAGACCCTGTCCGCCCTTGAAGCCGCCGCGCTCGTCGCCGCGCCGCTGCTGCACGAGGCCGCGTGGGCGCGGCGGCTGAGCCACGCCCGCGACATCAGGCCGTACACCGTCCGGCACCGGGAGGACGGCGACGCGTGGCGCCGCCACTACGAACAGGTCGCCGAGCACCACCCGCACATCAAGAAAAAGCTCGCGGACTGCTGGCGCACCGCGCGCCCCGACGAGGCGCGCGGGGTCGCCCTGTGGCTCGTGCACCGGTGGATCGCGGAGCGGTTCGTGACGGACGAGCAGCCGGTGCCGGAGGCCGAGTCGACGGCGCTCGCGGACGCGCTGTGCCCGGGGCCGCGCGCCCGCGAGCTGTCGGCCGCGCTGGCCGCCCTCACCGCGGGCATCACGCTCGGCCCGCCCGCTCAGGACCGCGGCCCGCGCCCCGACCTCGCCTTCCCCCTGCCCGGCGGCGCCCGACAGCCCCTGCGCGCCGACGAGTTGGCGGGCGTCCTGCACCTCGCCTGCGTACTCGCCCTGGACGTCCGTACGCTCCCCGACGTCCTCGCCGAGCACCTCGCCGTCCGCGACGCGCTGCTCCCCCAGGACGCCGTCAACGCGGTGCGCGACGCGGACTGGCACGCCGCCGACGGTGAGCTCCACCTGGACGCGGCCTGCCCGCACCCCGCGCTGCACGCCGCGTTCGCGGGCGTCGTGGAGCAGGCCGACGAACTCGCGGGCACGCTCCGGGACGCGGCCCGCAGGCTGCCCGCGCCCCGGGCGGCCCTGCTCGCGGGCCTGCCCGCCCGCGTGACCGACCGCGGCCTGCGCCCGGTCGAGGACGGCGGCCGCAGGGCGTACGACGTGCCGCTGCTGCGCTTCCAGCTCTCCCAGACCGAGGTCCGCGACCTGCTCATGGGCGAGCGCATCTACGACGGCGAGCCGGAACTGGCGCTGCGCGAGCTGTACCAGAACGCGATGGACGCGTGCCGCCACCGCGCGATGCGCCACCGCTACCTGGAGAGCCGGGGCGCGCGTCCCGCGCCCTGGTCGGGCCGGATCACCTTCGTCGAGGGCGAGGACGACCGCGGCCGCTACGTCGAGTGCCGCGACAACGGCGTCGGCATGGGCCTCGACCAGCTCAAGAACACCTTCACCAAGGCGGGCCGCCGCTTCGAGCAGTCCCGTGCCTTCCGCCAGGAACAGGCGACCTGGCACCGCCACGACCCGGCCCTGCGCCTGTTCCCCAACAGCCGTTTCGGCATCGGCGTGTTCAGCTACTTCATGCTGGCCGAGGAGATGACGGTGGTGACCCGCCCCGTCGGCACCGACGGCATCCCGGCGCGGTCGGCGCTGCGCGTGGACATCCCGGGCAGCGCGAACCTGTTCCGCGTCCAGGAGCACGACGACGCGTGCGCGGAGGACGGGGACGGGCTCCTGGAGGGCGGGACCCGGGTGCGGCTGTATCTGCGGGACTCGACGGCCGTGTCCGGGATCTCGGCGGTGGAGACGCTGGACCGTCTGGTCATGGTGAGCGAGTTCGCGGTTCAGGTGCGGGACGCGGCGGGGAGGGGGCGTCAGTGGGAGCCGGGGGTGCTGCGCTACGCGGCACCGGAGACCGCGCGTCCAAGCTGCGTCGAGGCCGTGCCGGGGGTCCTGTGGTGGGTGGCCGGGCCGGGCGCGATCCTGTGCGACGGCATCGGGACCGACAAGCAGCCCTTCGGCTACGTACTCAATCTGACGGGCCCGCAGGCGGGCACGCTCAGCCTCAACCGCAAGAAGCTCCAGTCGTACGACGCGAAGTGGGAGGCGGAGCAGTGGGCGCGGGGCGCGGGGGTGCTTGCCGCGTGGCCGGGCCTGGACATGGCATGGCTGTGGCGTCTGGAGCGCGAGAACCTGGCTGCGGCCCGTGCGGTGTGGGGCCGGTGGCGCGGCCGTGGCGTGGCGGTGCGCGACACCAGGCGCTGGCACACGGCACTGGATCTCGACTCCGCGGGCTGGTTCCGCTGGGACGAGTTGGTCGAGGAACGCGGGTCCCGGGGCGGCTTCACGCAGGACTGGCCCGAGGTCGTACGTCCTTGGCGGACCGCGGTGCTCGGCACGCCGTCGCCCCGTGAGGCGCTGCCCGCGTCGACCGCCGGGCACCCGGTGCCCGAGCCGGGCTGGGCGGCCATCGCCCACGGGGTGCCCTCGGGCTGGGACAGCGGAGTCTCGGTCGACCGGAGTCCGCTCGACTGGCGGGTGATCGTGGCGCTCGCGAGCGAGACGGGCATGACGGTCCGCGACGTGGTGCGCGCGACGCGGGCGCTCCGGCTCGTCCACCCGGTCCTGAAGCCGCCCCAGGTCCTGCGGGATCCCGCGGGAGACGGCCTGGACTGGACACCGGACTGGCGCGACGTGAGCATCGTCCGCGGCCTGCTGCCTCGCCGCACGCGCCGGGCCTGGGGGAAGCCGGCCGAGGAGGAGAGCGACTACGAGCACGCGCCGGACGACCTCGGCGGCCTGGTCCGCGCCTCGCGTACGCTGCGGGAGCCGCTGGGCCGCCTGGCCGAGAGGTGCGTCCGGTACGCGCCGTTCCTCGCCTCCGCGCCGCCCACCGCGCCCGATCACCACGCCGACCACGTGTGTGACGTTGCGGATCTTTCACTGCTCTACCGGAAGGGCTCGCGGGGCTGGCGCCGCGTCCAGTGGCCGTGGGACGTCGTTGCCGTCGCGGACGCGCAGGGGCTCCCGCCCGAGGAGGTGCGGCAACGGCTCGCGCGGTTCGCGTGGCTCGGCTGGTCGGCCCCGGACGCGGAGTCCGTGCGCCGGTGGACCGACGTGCCGTGGGACATCTCCGGGGTGCTGCAGAACTTCTGCGCGCCGGGCCCGGACGGCCGCCTCGCGCTCCCCTGGGCGGCCGCGTTCGACCTCGCCGCCGAGTGGGACATCTCGCTGCGCAAGGCGGAGAAGGTGCTGACGCGGTGGGCGGACCACCTCGGCGTCGCGTACGCCCGGCACCACCGGGAGAAGTCGGCGGCCGGCCGGGTCGTCCCGATTCCGGAGACCGCGAGCGTGCTCGCCTCCGCGCACGCGCAGGGGTTCGCCCTCGAGGACGGTCTGACACTGCGCGACCTCGCGTTCGTCCGGCCGCACGAGGTCTCCTGGGACGACCTCGCCTGCGTCGTGGAGGACCTGCGGGAGGCCGGGGCGGACGTGCCCGCGGCGAGCGAGCTGCTGCGGGCGTGGGAGGAGTTGCCGGTGCCGAGCCGGTACGCGTTCTCCGGCACCGACCCTTCATGGGTCACTGACCACTACCCGGTCCTGCCGACGGCCGACATCCTCTTCGCGTCGAGCATCGAGCTCAAGACGCCCCTGTCGACCACGTGGAAGACGGCCCGCCGCGAGGCGAAGCGCGTGGGCCTGACGGTGTCCGAACTCCCGGCCGCGCTGGCCGGGTTCCGCCCCGAACGCGAGGAGGGCCGGGCGCTGCTCGACTGGGGCGACGACGAGCAGCACTACGACGAGTGGCTCGAGTCCCCCTGTTGGACCGCACTGACCCCCGCGCGCCTTGTCGCGTACGCCCGCAGCCGCCACATCGGCGCCCGCTCGGCCTACGAGCGCCTCGCGCCCCTCCGGCAGCTGGGCGCCCTGATCCCCGAGCTGAGCCCGGCCGACCTCGCGAACCTGCCCGCCGACGAACCCGACCCGTGGGACGCCGTAGCCGTAGGCACCGACCACCGCGTCTCCACCCCCGGCACCCCGCTCTGCCCCCTGGACCTCCTGAGCCTCGCCGGGCGCCTGGGCGAGCCGGTCGTCCGCACCTGGACGCGCATCGTCCCGTACCTCCCCCTGGAGGCCGCGGCTCCGGCCCTCGACCCGGCCGCCGTTCCGGACGAGCTGCCCCTCTGGCAGGACCTGATCGTCCTGTCCGTCCACGCGGACGGCGCGCTCCCAGCGCTCGCCGGGCGGGTCACCCCCGAGCAGGTCCGGTTCGCCGCCGACGCGGTGGGTGAGAGCGCGGAGTGGGTCGAGGACCGCCTCGGACGCTACGCGGCCTTGTTCGGCCTGGAGCTGGCCGAGGATTCGTACGACCTGGAACTCCCCGGGGAACCGTCCCCCTGAGCGCCCGCCGCCACGGACTAGTGCTCGTTGGAGGCCAGCCGCAGCAGGTGGTCCGCAAGGGCCTGTCCCCCGCTCGGCTCCCTGCTGATCAGCATCACCGTGTCGTCACCGGCGATCGTCCCGAGGATGTCGTGGAGCTCGGCCTGGTCGATGGCGGAGGCGAGGAACTGAGCGGCGCCGGGCGGGGTGCGCAGGACGACGAGGTTGGCCGAGGCCTCCGCGGAGATGAGGAGTTCCACGGAGAGGCGCCGCATGCGCTGCTCCTTGGCCGACTCGCCGAGCGGCGCCCGCGGGGTGCGGAAGCCGCCCTCGCTGGGCACGGCGTAGATCAGGTCGCCCTCGGTGTTGCGGATCTTGACGGCGTTCAGCTCGTCGAGGTCCCGGGAGAGGGTGGCCTGGGTGACGGTCAGACCGTCGTCGGCCAGGAGCTTGGCCAGCTGGCTCTGCGAGCGCACCGGCTGCCGGTTGAGGATGTCCACGATCCGGCGGTGGCGTGCGGTGCGGGTCTGCGGCACGGCGGGTCCCGCGTGCTCGGCCGGCCCGTTGTCCTGCGCGTGGCTCATCGTCGTCTCATTCCCCGGATCGTCCGTCCCCGTTGGCCGCGCCTGCCGCGACAGCCTGGTCGAGGACGCCGGGCAGGGCCCGGAGGAAGGCGTCCACCTCGTTGTCGCGCACGTTCAGCGGCGGCATCAGCCGTACGACATCGGGGGCGGGCGCGTTGACCAGGAAGCCGGCGTCCTGAGCCGCCTGCTGCACGTGGACAGCCAGCGGCTCGGTGAGCACGATACCCAGCAGCAGGCCCGCACCCCTGACATGGTCGACCAACGCGTGCCCTGCTGACTCGATTCCGTCCCGCAGCTTCTCCCCGGCGCGCTTGGTGTTCTCGAGCAGGCCCTCGGCCACGACGGTGTCGATGACGGCGAGTCCGGCGGCGCAGGCGACGGGGTTGCCGCCGAACGTCGTGCCGTGGTGGCCGGGCTTCAGGAGTTCGGCCGTCGGGCCGAACGCCACGGTCGCGCCGAGCGGCAGGCCGCCGCCGATGCCCTTGGCGAGCGTGACGACGTCCGGGTCCACGCCCTCCTGGGCGAGGTGTGCGAACCAATGGCCGGTACGGCCGATTCCGGTCTGCACCTCGTCGAGGACGAGCAGCGTCCCGGTGGCGCGGGTGATCTCGCGGGCCGCCTTCAGATAGCCGGCGGGCGGGACGACGGCGCCGTTCTCGCCCTGGACCGGCTCGATGATCACGAAGGCGGTGTCCTCGGTGACGGCGGCGCGCAGGGCTTCCACGTCGCCGTACGGGACGTGGGTGACGTCGCCGGGCAGCGGCAGGAACGGCTCCTGCTTGCCGGGCTGGCCGGTGAGGGCGAGGGCGCCCATGGTGCGGCCGTGGAAGCCGCCGTCGGTGGCGACCATGTGCGGGCGGCCGGTGAGGCGGCCGATCTTGAACGCGCCCTCGTTGGCCTCCGCGCCCGAGTTGCAGAAGAACACCCGGCCGTCGCGGCCGAAGAGGTCGAGCAGCCGCTCGGCGAGCGCGACGGGCGGCTCGGCGACGAACAGGTTGGAGACGTGGCCGAGCGCGGCGATCTGCCGGGACACGGCCTCCACGACCGCGGGGTGGCCGTGGCCGAGCGCGTTCACGGCGATGCCGCCGACGAAGTCGGTGTACTTCTTGCCCTCGGCGTCCCACAGCGTGCTGCCCGCGCCGCGCACCAGCGGGATGCGGGGCGTGCCGTAGTTGTCCATCAGCGCGCCCTGCCAGCGCCGGGTCAGCTCCTGGTTGGTGGTCATACCGGGTCCCCCTCGTGCGGCTCGCTCAGTTCGTCCGGCACGACCATCGTGCCGATTCCCTCGTCGGTGAAGATCTCCAGCAGGATCGAGTGCTGGACGCGCCCGTCGATGACGCGCGCGGTGTGCACGCCGTTGCGCACGGCGTGCAGGCAGCCCTGCATCTTCGGCACCATGCCGCTGGACAGCTCGGGGATGAGCTTCTCCAGCTCGGTGGCGGTCAGGCGGCTGATGACGTCGTCGCTGTGCGGCCAGTCCTCGTACAGGCCCTCCACATCGGTGAGCACCATCAGCGTCTCGGCACCAAGCGCCGCAGCGAGTGCCGCAGCCGCCGTATCAGCATTGACGTTGTAGACATGCCCCTTGCCGCCTTCGTCCTGGGAGCGGGCGATCGAGGAGACGACCGGGATGCGGCCGTCCGCGAGCAGCGCCTCGATGGCGCCGGTGTCGATCTCGGTGACCTCGCCGACCTGGCCGATGTCGACCAGCTCGCCCTCGATCAGCGGCCGGTGCCGGGTCGCGGTGATGGTGTGCGCGTCCTCGCCGGTGAGGCCCACGGCGAGGGGTCCGTGTTCGTTGAGCAGCCCCACGAGCTCGCGCTGCACCTGCCCGGCGAGGACCATCCGGACGACGTCCATGGCCTCGGGCGTGGTCACGCGCAGGCCCGCCTTGAACTCGCTGACCAGGCCCTGTTTGTCGAGCTGGGCGCTGATCTGCGGGCCGCCGCCGTGCACCACGACGGGGCGCAGTCCGGCGTGGTGCAGGAACACGACGTCCTGGGCGAACGCGGCCTTGAGGTCCTTGTCCACCATGGCGTTGCCGCCGAACTTGATGACGACGGTCTTGCCGCGGTGACGGGTCAGCCAGGGCAGCGCCTCGATCAGGATCTGTGCCTTGGGCAGTGCGGTGTGCTTGCGGGTGTTCATGGGGCTTTCCAGGTGGGGAGGGCGTACCGCGCGGGGCAGGGGACGAGCGGGGTGCGGTACGCGCTACGAGGAGTACGCGCTGTTCTCGTGGACGTAGTCGGCGGTGAGGTCGTTGGCCCAGATGACGGCGGACGCGGACCCGGCGGCGAGGTCGGCGGTGATCCGCACCTCGCGGTAGCGCATGTCCACCAGGTCGCGGTCCTCGCCCACCGAGCCGTTCCTGCAGACCCACACGTCGTTGATGGCGACGTTCAGGCGGTCCGGCTCGAAGGCGGCGGACGTGGTGCCGATGGCGGAGAGGACGCGGCCCCAGTTGGGGTCCTCGCCGTGGATGGCGCACTTGAGGAGGTTGTTGCGGGCGATGGAGCGGCCCACCTCGACGGCGTCGTCCTCGTCGGCGGCGCCGATGACCTCGATGCGGATGTCCTTGCTCGCGCCCTCGGCGTCGCCGATGAGCTGGCGCGCCAGGTCGTCGCAGACGGTGCGGACGGCGTCGGCGAACTCCGCGTACGCCGGGGTCACTCCGGCGGCGCCGGAGGCGAGCAGGAGCACCGTGTCGTTGGTGGACATGCAGCCGTCGGAGTCGACCCGGTCGAAGGTGAGCCGGGTCGCCTCGCGCAGGGCCTTGTCGAGGTCGGGGGCCGGGATGTCCGCGTCGGTGGTGAGGACGACGAGCATCGTGGCGAGGCCGGGGGCGAGCATGCCCGCGCCCTTGGCCATGCCGCCGACCGTCCAGCCGTCGCCCTCGGCCACGGCCGTCTTGTGCACGCTGTCGGTGGTCTTGATGGCGATGGCGGCCTTCTCGCCGCCGTGCGCGGACAGGGCCGCGGCCGCCGTCTCGACGCCCGGCAGGAGCTTGTCCATGGGGAGCGTCACGCCGATGAGTCCGGTGGACGCGACGGCGACCTCGCCCGCGTTCAGGCCGAGCGTGCCGGCGACCTTCTCGGCCGTGGCGTGCGTGTCCTGGAAGCCCCGCGGGCCCGTGCAGGCGTTGGCGCCGCCGGAGTTGAGGACGACCGCGGAGACCTGCCCGCCCTTGACGACCTGCTCGGACCACAGGACCGGCGCGGCCTTCACGCGGTTGGACGTGAAGACGCCCGCGGCGGCCAGGCGGGGACCCTCGTTGACCACGAGGGCCAGGTCCGGGTTGCCGCTCTCCTTGATTCCGGCGGCGATGCCCGCCGCCCGGAATCCCTTGGCTGCCGTGACACTCACTGCGTCTCCTTGTCGGCGGTCGTCGGATGCGGCCCGGCGGCCGCGGTCGCGCCGCTCACGGCGCGACTCCGATGGTGGGCAGCCCCAGCTCCTCCGGGAGGCCCAGGGCGATGTTCATGCTCTGCACCGCGCCACCGGCGGTGCCCTTGGCGAGGTTGTCGATGGCGCTGATGACGATCACGCGGCCGGACGCCGGGTCGTGGGCGGCCTGGACGTGCACGGCGTTGGAGCCGTACACCGACGCGGTGGCGGGCCACTGGCCCTCGGGGAGCAGGTGCACGAACGGTTCTTCGGCGAAGGCCTTCTCGTACGCCGCGCGGACGCTCTCCGCGGTCACGCCCGGCTTGGCCTTGGCGCTGCACGTGGCGAGGATGCCGCGCGGCATGGGGGCCAGCGTCGGGGTGAAGGAGACCGTGACGCGGGTGCCCGCGGCGGCGCTCAGGTTCTGGATCATCTCCGGCGTGTGCCGGTGCGCCCCGCCCACGCCGTACGGCGACATGGAGCCCATGACCTCGGAGCCGAGCAGGTGCGGCTTGGCCGCCTTGCCCGCGCCCGAGGTGCCGGACGCCGCGACGATCACCGCTTCGTCCTCGACGAGCCCGGCGGCGTACGCGGGGAAGAGCGCGAGCGAGACGGCCGTGGGGTAGCACCCCGGGACCGCGACGCGCTTGCTGCCCGCGAGGGCGGCGCGGGCGCCGGGCAGCTCGGGCAGTCCGTACGGCCAGGTGCCCGCGTGGGGGCTGCCGTAGTACTTCTCCCAGTCGGCCGCGTCCTCGAGGCGGAAGTCCGCGCCCATGTCGACGACGAGCACGTCCGGGCCGAGCTGTTCGGCGACGGCGGCGGACTGGCCGTGCGGCAGGGCGAGGAAGACGACGTCGTGGCCCGCCAGGCTCGCGGCGGTGGTCGGCGCGAGGACGCGGTCGGCGAGCGGGGCCAGGTGCGGCTGGAGCGTGCCCAGGCGCTCGCCCGCGTTCGAGTGGGCGGTGAGGGTGCCGATCTCGACCTCGGGGTGCACGGCGAGGAGCCTCAGCAGCTCGCCGCCCGCGTATCCGCTCGCTCCCGCGACCGCTGCGCGTACCGTCATGGATTCCTCCTGCGTGGATGGCATGAATATACATTGCGCCGCACTTTTATACAATGGGGATCCGCGCCGCCCGCTGACACCGACTCGTCGGTGAGGCGCCGCCCGGGCCCGGCTGCCGGGCCGCGTCCCGTCCCCCAAGGTGATCGGCGCCCGCCCATCATGGCACCGGGGCGGCGCGGACCGGCAGGAACGGCTGACAGTTCAGATGCCTGAAGGAACAGGGCGGGCAGGGCGGGCGCGGCAGCTCCCCCGCGTCGACGCACACGCACGACCGCCCCGGTCGGCGGCTGCCGACCGGGGCGGTGCACACGCGGTGCGTCGGGCGCTCGGGGCGCCGGGCGCGTCAGACGAGCGAGGCGATCGCCTGGTTGAAGGTGGCCGACGGACGCATGACCGCCGAGGCCTTGGCCGGGTCGGGCTGGTAGTAGCCGCCGATGTCGGCCGGCTTGCCCTGGGCGGCGATCAGCTCGTCGACGATCGTCTGCTCCTGCTCGGTCAGCGTCTTGGCGAGCGGGCCGAACGCCTCGGCGAGCTGGGCGTCATCGGTCTGCTTGGCCAGCTCCTGGGCCCAGTACAGGGACAGGTAGAAGTGGCTGCCGCGGTTGTCGATGCCACCCAGCTTGCGGCTCGGCGACTTGTTCTCCTCAAGGAAGGAGGCCGTCGCGCGGTCCAGGGTGTCCGCGAGGATCTGGGCGCGCGCGTTGCCCGTGGTCTGCGCGAGGTGCTCGAAGGACACCGCGAGCGCGAGGAACTCGCCGAGGCTGTCCCAGCGCAGGTAGTCCTCCTTGACCAGCTGCTGCACGTGCTTGGGCGCGGAGCCGCCGGCGCCGGTCTCGAACAGGCCGCCGCCGTTCATCAGCGGGACCACCGAGAGCATCTTGGCGCTGGTGCCGAGCTCCAGGATCGGGAACAGGTCGGTCAGGTAGTCACGCAGGACGTTGCCGGTGACGGAGATCGTGTTGAGGCCCTCGCGGATGCGCTCCACGGACAGCTTGGTGGCCTCGACCGGGGACAGGACCTTGATGTCCAGGCCCTGGGTGTCGAACTCCGGCAGGTACGCCTCGACCTTGGCGATCAGATTGGCGTCGTGGGCGCGGGTCGCGTCCAGCCAGAAGACGGCCGGGTCGCCGGTGGCGCGGGCGCGGCTGACGGCCAGCTTCACCCAGTCCTTGATCGGCGCGTCCTTGGTCTGGCAGGCGCGGAAGATGTCGCCCTCGGAGACCGGCTGCTCGATGAGGGCGTTGCCCTCGGCGTCGACGAGGCGGACCGTGCCGGCGGTGGCGATCTCGAAGGTCTTGTCGTGGGAGCCGTACTCCTCGGCCTTCTGCGCCATCAGACCGACGTTCGGGACCGAGCCCATCGTGGACGGGTCGTAGGCGCCGTTGGCCCGGCAGTCGTCGATGACGACCTGGTAGACGCCCGCGTAGGACGAGTCCGGGATGACCGCGAGGGTGTCGGCCTCGCCGCCGTTCTTGTCCCACATGTGGCCGGAGGTGCGGATCATGGCCGGCATGGAGGCGTCGACGATGACATCGGACGGCACGTGCAGGTTGGTGATGCCCTTGTCGGAGTCGACCATGGCCAGCTCGGGGCCCTCGGCCAGCTCGGCCTCGAAGGACGCCTTGATCTCGGCGCCGTTCGCCAGCGCCTCCAGGCCCTTGTAGATGCCGCCGAGGCCGTCGTTCGGGGTGAGGCCGGCCGCGGCGAGGTCGGCGCCGAAGGCCGCGAACGTCTTCGGGAAGAAGGCGCGTACGACGTGGCCGAAGACGATCGGGTCGGAGACCTTCATCATCGTCGCCTTGAGGTGCACCGAGAACAGCACGCCGTCGGCCTTGGCCTGGGCGACCTGGGCGGTGAGGAACTCGCGCAGGGCGGCGACGCGCATCACGGAGGCGTCGACGACCTCACCGGCGAGGACCGGCACGGACTCGCGCAGGACGGTGGTGGTGCCGTCGGCGGCGACCAGCTCGATCTTGAGGGCGCCGTCCTTCTCGATCACGACGGACTTCTCCGTCGAGCGGAAGTCGTTCTCACCCATGGTGGCGACGTTCGTCTTCGACTCGCCGGTCCAGGCGCCCATGCGGTGCGGGTGCGCCTTGGCGTAGTTCTTGACCGACGCGGGGGCGCGGCGGTCGGAGTTGCCCTCGCGCAGGACCGGGTTGACCGCGGAGCCCTTGACCTTGTCGTAGCGGGCGCGGACGTCGCGCTCCTCGTCGGTCTTCGGGTCGTCCGGGTAGTCCGGCAGCGCGTAGCCCTGCTCCTGCAGCTCGGCGACGGCGGCCTTCAGCTGCGGGATGGACGCCGAGATGTTCGGCAGCTTGATGATGTTCGCCTGCGGCGTCTTGGCCAGCTCACCCAGCTCGGCGAGCGCGTCGTCGATGCGCTGGCCCGCCTCCAGGTGCTCCGGGAAGCTCGCGATGATCCGGCCCGCCAGGGAGATGTCACGGGTCTCGACGCTCACACCGGCGGTCGAGGCGTACGCCTGGATCACCGGCAGGAAGGAATGCGTCGCGAGGGCGGGGGCCTCGTCAGTGTGCGTGTAGATGATGGTCGAGTCAGTCACCGGGTGCTCCGCTCCACGTCTGCAACATTGCTCGACATCAAGATATCTCGTGCGGGCGGGGGTGCTGACAGGGCCCTCGTCCGAGTTCCGGACACGGTGCGCAGCCACGGCGCGGCGTCCGGTCACCGGGACGCCGTGGGCGCCCACACCCCCGCCGCCGTGCCCTCGCGCACATGCTTCTCGTACGCGACGACCTTGCCGTGGATGATCTCCAGACAGGCGCCGAGGTCGGCGATCCGCGCGCGGACGGCCCGCTCGTGCTCCTGGAGCAGGGCCAGCCGTTCGGCCTCGTTCCCCGGACCCGAGCGGACAAGTCCGGCGAATCGCTTCAGTTCGGCGATCGGCATGCCGGACTCCCGCAGCCGGTTGCACAGGGCGAGCCACTCCACGTCGGCGGGCTCGTACACGCGCCGCCCGCCGCCGGTCCGGGGGATCGGCCGCAGGAACAGCTCCTCGCGCTCGAAGAAGCGCAGGGCGTGCACGCTGAGGCCGGTGGCGTCGGCCACCTCGCCGATGGACAGCCCGGAAGGCCCTCCGACGAGCTCGCCGCCGGGCCCGTTCTCGTCCGTGTCGGCCATCCGCACATCCCTTCCGAGCCGAGCTTGATCTAGATCGCAGTCTAGGTTCTAGCGTCCTCGGCATGACGAGAAGCACGACTGCCCAGCTCCCCCTCGGCTCCGGCCACGACGCCCGCAGCACCGCCGACGACGTACTGAAGGGCATCGACCTGACCGGCAGGACCGCCGTGATCACCGGTGGCTACTCCGGGCTCGGCCTCGAGGCCACCCGCGCCCTCGCCCGCGCCGGGGCCCACGTGATCGTCCCGGCCCGCAGGCCGGAGACGGCGGCGGCCGCCCTGCGCGACGCCCCCGGCACCGAGGTCGCCGCGCTCGACCTCGCGGACCTCGACAGCGTCCGCGCCTTCGCCGACGGCGTCCTCGCGAGCGGCCGCGCCGTCGAGATCCTCATCGCGGGCGCGGGCATCATGGCCTGCCCCGAGACCCGCGTGGGCCCCGGCTGGGAGGCCCACTTCGCGGTGAACCACCTCGGCCACCACGCCCTGGTCAACCGCCTCGCCCCGGCCCTGACCCCCGGCCGCGCCCGCGTCGTCTCGGTCGCCTCCTCCGGCCACTTCCTCTCCGACATCCGCTGGGACGACCCGCACTTCCACCGCTCCCCCTACGACCCGTGGCTCGCCTACGCCCAGTCCAAGACGGCGAACGCCCTGTTCGCCCGGCACCTGGACGCCCTCGCCGGCGACCGGGGCCCGCGTGCCTTCGCCGTGCACCCGGGCAGCATCCTCACCCCGCTCCAGCGCCACGTCCCGCGCGAGCAGCAGATCGCGCAGGGCTGGATGGACCGCGACGGCAGGCCCGCCGACGGCTTCAAGTCCCCGGCGCAGGGCGCGGCGACGGCCGTGTGGGCGGCGACGTCCCCCCTCTTGGAGGGCCACGGCGGCGCCTACTGCCAGGACTGCGACATCGCGGGGCCCGCCACGACCGACGACATGCTGATCGGCGGCGTCAAGCCCTGGGCGGTGGACCCGGTCGCGGCGGCGCGGCTGTGGGAGCTGTCCGCCGGACTCACCGGGCTCGACGCCTTCGCGTGACCCGGCGCGGTCAGCCGACGCGTGGAGCCGGGCACTCCCGGTCGCGGTCGGGCAGCTCGCCGCCTCCGAGGTAGTCGTTGACGGCGCGCTCGGCGCACGGCACGGGGGTCAGACCGTCGACCTCGCGGGCGTACACGCCGTGGCCTCGGATATCGGTGGCCACCAGGCGGGAGCCGCGCAGCGCGCGGTGCATGGCGAGCGCGTCCGCGAAGCGCGTGTGGTCGCGTCTGGCCTGGAGCATCAGCACGGGCACGTCGTTGTCGACGGTCACGGCGGGCTCGCGCGGCGGCTTCTCGAAGAACGGGCACGGTGCCGTGACGCCGTTCACGAAGGGGCCGAAGACGGGCTCCGTGGCACGGCTGCGCTGGCTGTTGCGCCAGTATGTCTCCGTGGCCATGGGCCAGCCCCCGGCGGGCCAGCCGCCGTCGCCGCACATGAAGAACATGCCGCCGAGCATGCTGTCCGCGGCCTCGGGCGAGTTCAGCATCTTCAGCATCTCGGCGAGTTCGGGGCCAGGGTCGGTCAGTTCGCCGCGGTCGGCGGCGACGAGGTCGCGTACCAGCGAGGCCACCGTCGCGTCGTTCTCGCCCTGCGTCAGCGGCTGTTTGAGGATCATCCGCAGCAGCGGCGCGGTCAGGCGCTGCCCGGCCACGGGCAGGGGCCGCCGCTCGGCGTGGGCGAGCACTTCCTCGACGTGTGCGCGCACGCGGTCGGCGCCGCGGCCGAGCCGGTACGTCGTGTGGTGCCGTGCCGTCCAGGCGGCCCACTCGTCCAGGGCCCGCTCGGCGGGCGCCCCCGAGCGCTGGAACTGCTCGTACTGCGTGGCGGCCGGGTCGGTGACGGAGTCGATGACGAAGCGGTCGACGCGGCCGGGGAACAGCTGCGCGTACGTGGCGCCCAGGTCGGCGCCGTAGGACACGCCGTAGTACGAGAGGGTGCGCTGCCCGAGGGCGGCCCGGATCACGTCCATGTCGCGGGCCACGTTGCGCGACGAGGCGTACGGGAGGAGGGCGGCGTTGTCGCCGCGCGCGTGGCAGCGGCGCGCGTCCTCGCGGCCGTCGCGCACCGCCGCGTCGAAGTCCGCGCGCGGGCTCGTCGTCGCGGGCGGTGCGGGCTTGCGGGCGGGGTCGCAGATGATCGGGCTGCTCTCGCCGAGGAAGCGCGGGTCGAAGCCGATCAGGTCGTAGCGGCCCGCGACGTCCTTGAGGGCGGGGCGCAGCGCGAGGGTGTACGCGAGTCCGGTGCCGCCGGGTCCGCCCGGGTTGGAGAGGAGGACGCCGCGGCGCTCGCTCTTGGGGGCCGTCGCCTCGATGCGGGACACGGCGACCTTGATGGTGCGGCCGTGCGGGTCGGCGTAGTCGAGGGGGACGGTGACGTGGGCGCATCGGGCGCCCGCCGCGTTCAGCTCTTTCTGGGAGGCGGGGCAGCGGCCCCACGTCAGGTGCTGGTCGCGGTACTTGGCGAGGGCGGCGGCTCCTGCGGGGATTGCCCCGGACGGACCGGAGAGGCCGGACGGACCGGAGAGCCCGGACGGTCCGGACGGTCCGGTCGACGCGGTGTGACCGGTGGGGGCCGGTGGCGAGGGCCGCTCCGCCAGGGCCTGCGCGGGCAGGACGCCCGTGAGGACGGCGGCCAGGCCGAGCCCGGCGGTGGTCGTGGTGGTGGCGCGCATCGTGCTCCTCGGGGCGGCGTTGCGGGCGGTGCTCGCGGTCCGACTCGCGGTCCGGCTCGCGGTCCGTCTCGCGGTCCGTCTCGCGGTCCGTCTCGCGGTCCGTTGAGGACGCTACGAATCCGCGCCCCGGGTGACCATCCGGCGAGCCGCAGCCCCGGACCTGGGGACAGCCCCCGTACGCCCACCGCCACCACCGAAATCCGTTTGCGGTCAAGCGCACTCCAACTCCTAGGGTCACGCCCCAAGAACACCGCTTCACCAGGAGGTACGACATGACCGGCATGCCCACCCGCAGGCTCGGCGCCCTCACGGTCTCCGCCCAGGGGCTCGGCTGCATGGGGATGAGCGACGCCTACGGCACCTCGGACGACGCCACGTCGATCGCCACCGTGCACCGCGCGCTCGACCTCGGCGTGACCCTGTTCGACACCTCCGACTACTACGGCAACGGGCACAACGAGGAACTGCTCGGCCGCGCCCTCGCGGGCCACCGGCGCGAACAGGCCGTCCTCGCCACGAAGTTCGGCTTCGCCAACCGCCTCGGCGAGCCCCTCCGGATCCGGGGCGACGCCGCGTACGTACGCGAGGCCTGTGACGCCTCGCTGCGCCGCCTCGGCGTCGACCACATCGACCTCTACTACGTGCACCGCGTCGACCCGGACGTGCCGATCGAGGAGACCGTCGGCGCGATGGCCGAGCTCGTCGCCGCCGGGAAGGTGCGCCACCTCGGCCTGTCGGAGGCGAGCGCGCGCACGATCCGGCGCGCCCACGCCGTGCACCCCGTCGCGGCGCTGCAGAGCGAGTGGTCGCTGTGGACACGGGACCTGCAGGACGAGATCGCGCCGGTCTGCCGGGAGCTCGGCATCGGCATCGTGCCGTTCTCGCCGCTCGGCCGGGGCTTTCTGACCGGCAAGTACACCTCGGTCGACAGCCTGGAGGAGGGCGACATCCGGCGCACCCAGCCGCGGTTCGCGGACGGCAACCTGGAGCACAACCTCGCCATCGTCGACGCCCTGAACGACCTCGCGGCCCGGCGCGGCGTCACGGCCGGGCAGCTCGCGCTCGCCTGGGTTCAGCACCGCGGCGACGACGTGGTGCCGATCCCGGGCACGCGCCGCCAGAAGTACCTGGAGGAGAACCTGGCCGCCGCCACCCTCGAACTCTCCCCCGACGAGCTGGCCGCGATCGAGGCGGCGGCCCCGGCGGACCGCGTCGCCGGGACCCGCTACGACGAGAACAGCCTGGCGGCCGTCGACAAGTAGGGCGGACAAGTCGACAAAGTCGGCGACGAGCCCCCGGGAGTAACCTGCGGGCATGCCCTACCCCGACGCAGGCCCCGACGAGCGCGCCGACACCGTGACGGCTCCGACGCACGCGGTGCCGGACGCGCTCGCGTATCTGGCCGGGGCCTGGCGGGTCGAGCGGACGGTGCGGGACTTCGCGGGGGCCGGGGCGGTGGAGTCGTCGGAGCCGGTGGAGGGCCGGTTCGAGGGGACCACCCTGTTCACACCGCTCACGGACGCGGGCCCCGAGGCCGAACCACCCGGCCCCGGACCGGCCGACCTCCCGGGCCTGCTCCACCACGAGTCCGGCACCTTCACCTGGCACGGCGTCGCCCGCCCCGCCGAGCGCACGCTCCGTTTCCTGCCGGGCACCCCCGCGGGCACCGCCGTCGCCCGCTTCGCCGACGGGCGCTTCTTCCACGACCTGGACCTGCGCTCCGGTCGGTACACCGCCGACCACCCGTGCGCGGCGGACCTGTACCGGGGCGAGTTCGAGGTGTACGACGCGTCGCGCTGGCGCACCCGGTGGCGGGTGGCGGGCCCCGCCAAGGACCTGCTCCTGACGACGGACTACACCCGGCTGCCCTGACCCCGCCTGCCTTGGCCTGGCCGCCCTGATCCCGGCAGCGAGGCAACGAACGCCTACCCACGAGGCGGCACCGGCGCGCGACGCGGCACCTACGCGGGCGCCCCGATCCGCAGGCTCCACCGGCGGCCGTCCCCGGCGAGACTGACCGTGGCCAGCGGGCCGATGTCGATGTTCCAGTACGTCGACGGGGGCGCCTTCAGCGCGTACACGAGCGCCGCCCGCACCACCGCGGGCTCGGCCACCGCGACGACGCGGACGCCGTCCCCGACCGGCCGCGTGTCGAGCCAGCCGCCGACCCGCGAGATGAACGCGAGCAGCGACTCGCCGCCGTGCGGCGCCGACCGCGGGTCGCGCAGCCAGGCGTCGACCCCGCCCGGCTCGGCCGCGGTCACCTCGGCGAGCGTGTACCCGCGCCAGCGCCCCATGTCGCAGTCGCTCAGGGCGGGTTGGGCGAGCGGCGCGAGTCCCAGGGCGTCGCCGGTGGCGCGGCTGCGCGGGGTCGGCGAGCAGTAGCGCAGCTCGGCCACGCCCAGGGTGAGCAGCGCGGGCGCGGCGCGCACCACCTCGTGCCAGCCCGCCTCGTCAAGGGGCCGGTCGTCGTCGAACCGCTCGGCGAGGAGTGCGGCGCCGCGCGCGGCCGCTATGAGCGTCACGCCAACGTGCATGCGGTGATCGTGGGGCGCGTGGTGCCCGCGGTCAAGAGGGGGTGGGCGGGACCACGCCAGGACTCCGTCAAGACACGCGGGGCACCGTCACGACACGCGGGGCGCCGTCACGACCCGGGGCTCGCCGTCACTGCTCGCCGAGCACCATCCACTGCCTCGGGTTGTCGATCGCCGTGAACCCCACCTTCTCGTACACGCCGTGCGCGTCCCCGGTCGCGAGCAGGATCCTGCGCATCCCGTACGGGGCGAGGTGGTCGCGGACCCCGGCGGCGAGCGCGACGCCGATGCCCTTGCCGCGCACGGAGCGGTCCACGTACACGTCGCAGAGGTAGGCGAACGTCGCGTGGTCCGTCACCACGCGGGCGTAGGCGACCTGTCTGCCCGAGGCCTCCTCGTACACACCGAAGTTGAGCGATCCGGCGATGGCGGCGTCCTGCTTGGCGCGGGGCCTGCCGAGGGACCAGTAGGCGTCCGTGGAGAGCCACTCGTGGATGCGGACGAGGTCGAGTCGGGCGGGGTCGGTGGACAGCCGGTACCCGTCGGGGAGGGCGTACCCACTGCCGTCAGGGGCAACGTACTCGTTGGTCATGACGTGAGACTCGCAGGGACGACGGTCGGCGTCGAGCGTCTTTCCCCGGTCGTTCGCCACTCCCCCACGTGCCGTCCCCCTCTCCTTCGCCGCTCACCCGTGACTCTCCGGGCGCGCGTCCCCTGTCACACCAGCACCTCGTCGCACGCCTGTCGCAGCCTGCGGACCCCCTCCGTGATCTCCCCCACCCCCGCGAGCGCCGCGAAGCTCAGCCTGATGTGGGCCGCGGGCGGCTCCGCCGCGAAGTAGGGGCGACCGGGCGCGACCGCGACCCCGGCGCGCAACCCCGCCGCCGCGAAGGCGAGTTCGTCGGTGCCGTCGGGCAGCCGCAGCCACAGGTGGTAGCCGCCGACCGGGATGTGCGGCAGCGCGAGTTCGGGCAGGCGAAGCCGGAGCGCCGCTGTCATGGCGTCCCTGCGGTGCTTCAACTCAACCGCCACGGTCCGCAGATGACGCGGCCAGGCCGGTGATCCGACGAGTTCGAGCGCGGCCTCCTGGAGGGGGCGCGGCACGAAGAAGTGGTCGACGACCTGGATGGCGCGCAGCCGCTCAAGGACGGGCCCGCGCGCGGCGAGCGCGCTCACCCGGAAGCTCGGCGACGTCGCTTTGGTGAGCGAGCAGACGTGCACGACCACGCCGTCCCGGTCGTCGGACGCGAGGGGCCTCGGCAGCGGTCCCGCGTCCTCGTGCACGAGACGGCGTACGAAGTCGTCCTCGACGACGAACGCGCCCGCCTCCCGGGCGATCCGCAGCACCTCCGGGCGACGTTCGGCGGACAGCACGGCGCCGGTGGGGTTCTGGAACAGCGGCTGGCAGACGAACACCCGCGCCCCGGTCGCCCGGAACGCGGCGGCGAGCAGCTCCGGGCGCACGCCGTCGGTGTCCACGGGCACCGGCACCGGGCGCAGTCCGGCGGCCCGTGCGATGGCCAACAGGCCCGGGTAGGTGGGTGATTCGAGCAGGACGGGTGCGCCGGGCGGGGCGAGCGCGCGCAGGGTCGTCGTCAGGGCGCTCTGCCCGCCCGAGGTGATCAGGACCTCCGCGGCCGTGATGGCGCCGCCGATGCCGCGCGCGAACCACTCGCGCAGCTCGGGCAGGCCCTCGACCGGGGGCCGGTCCCAGGCGCCGGGGCGGCGGCCCGCCCGGGCGAGCGCGGCGGCCATCGCCCGCTCCGGCTGGAGCGTCGGGTGCAGATAGCCGCTGTTGAACTCGACGACGCCGGGCGGCGGCGCGGCCAGCGTGGCGAGGACGCCGGAGGCGTCGACGGACCGCGGCACGACGTCCGTCATGGCGTCCGCGCTGAGCGTCACCTCCTGCCAGGAGGTGTCACCGACGACGGCCTCGGCCGCGCGCGACGGCTGCGCCCGGAACGCCCCGGCGCCGGGGCGGGTGACGACGAGCCCTTCCGCGGCGAGTTGCGCGAGGGCCCGCGAGACGGTCACCGGACTCACCCGGAACCGCTCGACCAGCGCCCGACTGGACGGCAGCTTCTCACTGGAAGAGTAGCGGTCCAGCTCTCCCCGCAGCTTCTGTGCCAACTCACCCACACTGCTACGCTCATGCATGAGAGCACAGGATAGCGCTACTGCCCCGGGACGGATAGCGGTCGAAGAGCGGGACACACCCGGCGACGGGCCCGACGGGTCGGTCGCACCCCGCACGCCCAGGGGCACCACGAAGACCCCCGACACCGCCGGACCCGCGGCAGCCCCCACCCCCGACCGCCGCCGCGCGGGCACACTCCAGGCCGCCCTCGGCGTCATCGCCTTCTCCCTCACGTTCCCCGCCACCGCCTGGGGGTTGGAGGGCATCGGGCCGTGGAGTCTGGTGGCGCTGCGCTGCGCCCTCAGCGCCGTCGTCGCGGGCGGCTGCCTCCTCGCGCTGCGGGTCCCGCTGCCGGCCCGAGCCCACTGGGCCGGACTCGCGGTCGTCGGTGGCGGCGTCGTGGTCGGCTTTCCCCTCCTGACGTCCCTGGCGCTGCAGACGTCGAGCACCGCGCACGCGGCGGTCGTCGTCGGACTGCTCCCGCTCACCACCGCCGCGCTGTCCGCGCTGCGCACCGGGACACGGCCGTCCCGCACGTTCTGGGCGGCGGCGATCGCCGGGGCCGCGGCGGTGGCCGCGTTCACGGTGCAGCAGAGCGGCGGCGCCCTGTCGACCGCGGACCTGTATCTGTTCGGCGCGCTCCTCGTCTGCGCCGCCGGGTACACCGAGGGCGGCCGCCTCGCCCGTCACATGCCGGGCTGGCAGGTCATCGGCTGGGCGCTCGTCCTGTGCCTGCCGCTGAACGTCGTGTGGGCGGTGATCGCGCTGCGCCACGAGCCGTTCCAGCTCACCTGGCACAGCACGGCGGGCCTGCTCTACCTCGCGATCGGCTCCCAGTTCCTCGGCCTGCTCGTCTGGTACCGGGGCATGGCCGCCATCGGCATCCCCAAGGCCAGCCAGCTCCAGCTGGCCCAGCCGCTGCTCACCCTCGTCTGGTCCCTGTTCCTGCTCGGCGAGGACCTGACACCCGCGGCGCCGCTGACCGCCGTGGCGGTCCTCGTCTGTATCGCCGTCACCCAACGGGCACGCGGGTAGGGCCAGGCGGCCACCACCGGTCGTACACTGACGGCCACGCACCGCCACCCCTGTGATCCGGACGAGGAGGGCACTCCCCATGCATGCATCCGTGGGCGACCGGCTGCTGATCCACGGCAGGATCGTCGGTCAGCACGACCGGACGGCGGAGGTCATCGAGATCCTCGGCGAGAACGGCGGCCCGCCCTACCGCGTACGTTTCGAGGACGGGCACGAGACCCTCATGTCACCCGGTCCCGACACCGTCGTGCGCCCCTTCGCCACAGACGAAGAGTGAGCCCCGGACCCGGGCCGACGAGGCCCGGGTCCATCACCGCGGCCCACGGGCCGGGGGCGGGACCGGCGTCGCTCAGCCGTCCGCGCGGTACGTGTAGTGGTCGTCGACGACGCGCTGCATCGCGCCGATCCGGTCGGCGACGACATGCTTCGCCGAGTAGAAGATGTGCCCGCGCACGCGCGGGAAGTCCTTCGCGTACGTGAGGTGCCGGGACAGCTCGGCCGGGTCCTGCCACGGGGCGGGCTGCGCCGGATCCCCCGCCTTGTACAGGGCCTCCCCCACGTAGAGCCGCACGCCGGTGCCGCGCGCCACCTCGTCCCACCAGGGGACCAGCTTGGCGTAGTCGGCGGCGGCCAGGCCGATGTGCCAGTACAGCTGCGGACAGATGTAGTCGATCCAGCCCTTCCGCACCCACCCGCGCGTGTCCGCGTACAGGTCGTCGTAGGTCTGCACGCCCGCGCGCGTGTCCGATCCGGTCGGGTCGGTCGCGGCGTTGCGCCACACCCCGAAGGGGCTGATGCCGAACCGGGTGCCGGGGCGGATCCGGTGGACCCGGCGGCCCATCTCCTCCACCAGGCGGTCGATGTTGTCGCGCCGCCACGAGGCCCGGTCGGGGAAGCCGCCGCCGTAGCGCGCGAACGCCTCGTCGTCGTCGAAGGCCTGGCCCGCGACGGGATAGGGGTAGAAGTAGTCGTCCCAGTGCACGGCGTCCAGGCGGTAGCGGCGGACGGCGTCGAGCATCGAGTCCTGCATGAACCGGCGCACCTCGGGCAGGCCCGGGTTGTAGTAGAGCTTCCCGCCGTAGGGCACGACCCACTCGGGGTGCAGGCGTGCCGGGTGGGTGGGGACCAGGCGGGTGGGGTCGGTGTGCATGGCGATCCGGAACGGGTTGAACCAGGCGTGCAGCTCCAGGCCCCTGCGGTGGGCCTCGCGCACGGCGGTGCCCAGCGGGTCCCAGCCCGGGTCCTTGCCCTGGGTGCCGGTGAGCCACTCCGACCACGGCTCGTACCGCGAGGGCCAGAACGCGTCGGCCGTCGGGCGCACCTGGAGGACCACCGCGTTCAGCCGTCTGCGCACCGCCTCGTCGAGGTAGGCGATCAGCTCGGCGCGCTGCTGCTTGGCGGACAGGCCCGGCTTGGAGGGCCAGTCGATGTTGACGACCGTCGCCACCCACATGCCCCGCATCTCACGCCCCCGGCGCCCGGCCGACGGCAGCGCCGCCGCGTCCCCCGCCATCGAGAGCCCCGCGGCCAGCGAGGCCGCCGCCATCGTGAACGCCCGCCGCGACACCCGACGTGACCCCTGACGTGACCCCTGACGTGACCCCTGACGTGACAAATGCCTCATGAAGTCGCCCCTCGAGTCCGGATTCCACCGACAACCGCTGGTCGTTCGGGGACAGCATGCCCGACCCGGCCCGTATCGCACCGCAGGTTGCGGAGTAACGTTCACCGGCGAGGCAGGCACCGGCTCGTACGGGGGACCCTGCCGGTCCGTTGATCAGCGAAAGGCACGAGGTGACCGACTCTATGGCCGACATTGCGCGCGTCGGAGTGGTGGGCTGTGGCCAGATGGGCGCGGGTATCGCGGAGGTCTGCGCCCGCTCCGGCCTGGACGTGAAGGTCGCGGAGACCACCGGCGAGGCCCTGGAGATCGGCCGTACCCGGCTGTACAACTCCCTGTCCAAGGCGGCCGAGCGCGGCAAGATCTCCGAGACGGAGCGGGACGATGCCATCGCCCGTCTGAGCTTCACCACCGACCTGGGCGAGTTCGCCGACCGTGATCTCGTCATCGAGGCGGTCGTGGAGAACGAGCAGGTCAAGACCGAGATCTTCCAGGTGCTCGACCAGGTGGTGACGCGTCAGGACGCGATCCTTGCCTCCAACACCTCCTCCATCCCGCTGGTGAAGCTGGCCGTGGCGACCTCCCGCCCGGACCAGGTCATCGGCATCCACTTCTTCAACCCGGCCCCCGTGCAGCAGCTCGTGGAGCTGATCCCGGCGCTGACCACGTCGGAGGGCACGATCAGCCGGGCGCAGACCCTGGTGGAGAAGGTGCTCGGCAAGCACGCGATCCGCGCCCAGGACCGCTCGGGCTTCGTGGTGAACGCGCTGCTCATTCCGTATCTGCTCTCCGCCATCCGGATGTTCGAGTCGGGCATCGCCTCGCGCGAGGACATCGACAACGGCATGGAGATGGGCTGCGCCCACCCGATGGGGCCGCTGAAGCTGTCCGACCTGATCGGCCTGGACACCGTGGCGTCGGTGGCGGACAGCATGTACGAGGAGTACAAGGAGCCGCTGTACGCCGCTCCCCCGCTGCTCCAGCGGATGGTCGACGCGGGCCGCCTCGGCCGCAAGACGGGCTCGGGCTTCTACACGTACGCCTGATTCACGCCACCTCCGCACGACCCGGCTCCAGGTACTCGTGATCGTCTTCCGCTTCACCGCTGGCAAACCGGGAGCGACTACTCTCCGTACCTGAACTCGAGTCAATTTTCGGCCAGTTCGCGAACCCGGCGCTCTTCGAGCGCCGGGTTCGCGCCGTTCACACGCCGTGTGCGCGGGGGGCTCGCATATGCCCTTCGCACACTCTCCCGCCCCGACCACCAGGCGAGTTGACTTTCCGTGCGCACAGGGGGGATGTGACGACTACCGAAAGGAGCGGACTCGTGACCACCGACCCCGAGCGTCCCGTGGTCCCGGAAGAACTCGCAGAGTTACGTCGCAGCCTGGACGTGGGCCTCGCCCGCGTCGACGGACGGCTCGCGTTACTCACCCAGAGCGACACACAGCACACCAAGGACCAGGACGACCTGTCCCTCCGGATCACGGCCCTCGAGCACAACCGGTGGCCACTGCCCGCCCTCGCCGCCCTCACCTCCATCGGGGCACTCGCGGTGGCGGCGTGGCAGGCCCTCGGGCGCTAGCCCGGGGGGCGGGACAGGCCGGGCAGCCGGACGGACCGGCTAGCGCGCGTCCTGGCCAAGACGCAGATGGTGCAGCATGAGGAGTGCCGCCGCCATGTTGGCGGCCGGGACCTCGCCCCGCGCCACCATGTCGGGGACGAGCTTCAGCGGGACCCACTCACGACGGTCCGACTCGAAGTCGTCCTCGGGGTGGCCGATGTAGGTTCCCTCGTCCGACCAGTAGATGTGGTGCCGGGCGTCGGTGAGACCGTTGGACGGCTCCACGCTCATCAGGTGCCGCAAGGGTCCCGGCCGCCAGCCGGTCTCCTCCTCCATCTCGCGGGCCGCCGCGTACGCGATCTCCTCGCCGTCCTCGACGACGCCGGCGGCCAGCTCCCAGCCCCAGCTGTCGGTGATGAAGCGGTGCCGCCACAGGAGCAGCACCTCGTTGGCCTCGTTCACGACCGTGGCGATCGCGACGGGCCGCAGGCGTATCAGGAAGTGATCGAGGTGCCGCCCGTCAGGTAGCTCGACATCTGCGAGATTGACGGTGAACCATCGATTTCCATACACAGTTTGTTCGCTCTGTTTCGTCCACTGCACGGTTCTGCCACCTTCCGCCGAATAGATGGCAATATCGCAGCAGGAGGGTGTTCAGAGCACTCCGCGCACGGCAGAGCGAAGTAGCACGTGTCAGGCGTGTCTTCGCCCCCGCTCCCGGCGGCGGCACAGAGGTCGCGCGTCGCCGCGCCGCACTCCTACAGCGGGACCCTCAGTGCGCCGTCGATGAGTTCGGCGGCCTCGGCCGTGCCCGCACAGTCGCTGCGCACCAGGTGCTCACGCACCGCCCGCAGCCGGTCACGCAGCCGCTGTGACTCCATCCCGCGCGCCTGTTCGGCCATTTCCACCGCCGTGGCCACCGCCTCGTCGGTGTTCCCCTGGCGCAGTTCGATCTGGCTCAGCATGGCGAGCCGGTGCACCCTGCCCCGGTCGTGCGCCGGGGTGTCCACCGCCGCCGCCGCGTGCTCGTGCGCTCCGGTGAGATCCCCGAGGCTGAGCAGCGCCTCCGCCACCTGTACGTTCACCAGGCCGGGTTGGACATAGCCCGTCTCGTCCGGCTCGCGCCCCCGCCGGATCCGGTCGGCCGCGACCTCCGCACGCCGGATGCACGACAGCGCGCTGCTGCCGTCGCCCAGGTGTGCGTACGCCTTGGCCTGCATCGCGTACAGGTCGGACGCGAGCGCCGGGGTGATGTCGCGGCCCGCGGCGCGCAGCGCGGCCTCGGCGAAGGCGACCGCCTGGCGGTACTCCCGCATGAACAGCGACTGGTTGACCAGGAGCGCGATGACGTAGGCGCCGAGTCCCCGGTCCCCGCTGGCCTTCGCCAGGCGCAGCGCCTGGTGGAAGTAGCGCTGGGCCAGGCCGTGCGCGTCCGAGTCGTACGCGCAGATGCCCGCGATGGCCACCAGACCGCCGGTCGCGCGGTGCAGCTGACGGCCCATCGCGTCGGTGTAGCTGCCCCGGAGCAGCGGCGCCGCCTCGGCGTTGAGGAATCCGACTATGCGGGTCCGCATCGCCACGCCGCCCGTCTTGCGGTACATCTGCTCGTAGTGCGTGCGGGCCGCGCGCATCATCTCCACCTCCGCCATGCTGACCGGGTGGCGTCCGCCTCGGGAGACGTCCACGTCCTCGGGCGGGTTCTCCCACTCCCAGACGGGCATCACGGCGGGCGTGCCGGTGACGGCGGGGGCGCCGAGCAGATGCGGGCGTTGCTGTTCGTCCGAGCGCCACAGCGCGGTGGCCCGCTCGACGAATCCGGAGAGCGTGGAGGCCATCGAGCCCTGCCGCGCGGCCGGGATGCCGGGCACGCCGAGGCCGATGTCGTCGAGCGCGACCGTGCGTTGCAGACGGGCCGCGAGGACTTCGCAGATCAGGTCCGGCACCTGGCCGCGGGGGCGCTGGCCCTTCAACCAGCGGGCCACGGCGGTGTGTTCGTATCTCAGCGAGAGACCTCTGGCCTTTCCCGCCTGATTCACATGGGCGGCGAGGCCCGCGTGGGAGATGCCCGCTTCGTCGAGGATCGCGTCGAGCAGGGTGTTGGGCTGCATGGATGCCCTCCGGTGGCTCGGTGCTGTCAAGACTAGTGGAGCCGTCTTCACACGGGGTGTGAACGGAGTGCCCGCATCCGGGGAGCGCGCGCTCTGCCGCGCCGGGCGCGCGGTCGGTTGACTGAGAGCCCTCACCAGGAGGCGGCCGGGCCGCCGGCTCCCCCTCATACAGTGCGGCGGCCCCTCTGTGGCGCCGTCCGATCGGCCGTCGTCTGCCCGGCAGTTCCGCGACGGCCCGGACGGCGCAGGCCGCATCGGGCCGGGCGGTGTTCAGCTCATGGTGCGGGCGCGCCGCCCGGTCTCGGTCGCCTGCGACGGCACGCGCGAGCGGTCGTTGCGCAGCACCAGGAGCGCGGCGTCGTCGGACGTCAGCCGGCCGATGTGGCGCAGGAGTTCGCCGTACACGGCGTGGATGACGCGCTGGGGTGAGACGGGCTGGGTCCTGGCGACCTCGGTGAGCACGGACTGCAGCGGGAAGAACCGGCCCGCGGTGTCACGGGCGTCCTCCATGCCGTCGGTGTACAGCACGAGGGCGTCGCCGGGCAGCAGCCGTCCGAGTCGCACGGGCGCCAGTTCGGCCGGGAGCGGGAAGGGGCCGAGCGGCGGCAGCGGGTCCCCGCCCGGCATCGGCTCGGCCCGGCCGCGCAGCCGATAGGGCCACGGGTGACCGCAGTTGAGCGTCGCTACGTCGCCGTCCGGGCCGATCTCCACGAGGAGCACGGTCACGAACTCCTCGGCGAGCGGGCTCTCCGGCGGGGCGGCGCCGCTCGCGGGGTGCTCGGCGCGGGAGCGCTCCCGCAGGTGCCGGGCGAGCGCGCGCTCCAGGCGCCGCAGGACGAGCGGCAGTTCGGGCTCCTCGTGGGCGGCTTCGCGGAAGCTGCCGAGGACCGCGGCGGCCGTGCCGATCGCGGCGAGGCCGTGGCCACGGACGTCCCCCATCACCAGGCGCACGCCGTGGTCGGTGGCCGCGACCTCGTACAGGTCCCCGCCGACGGACGCGCCGTGCGTGGCGGAGAGCCGTCCCGCGGCGAGCGCGAATCCGTCGACGCGCGGTGGCAGCGGCCGGAGCAGGACGTTCTGCGCGGCACCCGCGACTTCCCTGAGCTGACGCAGCTCGCGCAGCAACGCGCGGCGCACGTGCAGCACGAGGCCGGTGCCGACGGCAAAGAAGACGGCGCTGGTGACGATCCGCGCGCTCAGGCTGTCCTGTTGGGCGAGCGGACAGGTCAGTTTGTACGTGATGGCGGCGGCGCCCCAGACCGTGGGCAGGCCGAGCGCGAGTGCGCGGCGCAGCCGACGGGTGCGGGGTCGCTCGAACGACGTGGTGGCTCCGGGGCAGTCTCCCTGGGGAGTTCTCGCCCGAAACCCCGCCGTGCGGTGGGCCCCGGCGCTGCGACGGGGCGCGCGAGGCTTGATCCGGATCATGCCGACGGCCCCCTAAGGCCCAGTCCAGCGTGCGGGCCGTGTGCGGAACCGGCCCCCTACGGCCGAACTGATTCTGTCGACCGCATGGGCGGATCGGGTCAGATCACCGGAAGTTGTCACCCTAATGAGTGAGGGGCGTATCCGTGTCCACGGATACGCCCCTCAACTGCGCCTTCGCACACCGGTGACGCTTCAGCGCCACCGTTCGGCCCCGCCCGCCGAGGCGCCGGGGCCGGCGAATCCTCGGTACTACGCCCCGCGCAGCACCGCGCCGGTCACCTCGGCGGCACGCGCCACGGCCGCGTCGCGCGCGGCGGTGGCCTCGTCGACCGTCAGCGTCCGGTCGGCGGCACGGAAGCGCAGCGCGTACGCGAGCGACTTCTTGCCCGCGCCGATCTGCTCGCCGGTGAAGACGTCGAACAGGCGGATGTCCTCGAGGAGTTCACCGGCGCCGTCGCGCAGGAAGGCCTCGACGACGGCCGCGGGCACGTCGGTGTCCACGACGAGCGCAACGTCCTGCGTGGCCACCGGGAAGGACGAGATCCGCGGCGCCTGCAGGGTGCCCTCGCCCGCCTTGGCGAGCAGGTCCAGGTTCAGCTCCATCGCGCAGCTGCGGGCGGGCAGGCCGAGCGCCTTGATGACGCGCGGGTGCAGCTCACCGGCGTGGCCGACGCTGACGATCTCGCCCTCGGTGCCGTCCTCGGCGACGCCGTCGGCGTGCTCGACGAACACGTTCAGCTCGGCGCAGCGGCCCGGGTGCCACGGGCCGTACTGCCCCTGCTGGACGATGAGTTCGGCCCCGGCCGCGCGGGCCACGGAGCGCGCCGCCTCGACGGCGTCCGCCCAGTCGGCCGGTCGGCCCTTGCCCCACCAGCCGGCCTGCTCGCGGGCGCCCGCGAGGACGACCGCGACGTGCCGGGGCTGGTCGGGCAGCGCCTGGTTCTGCGCCGCGATCTCCTCGTCCGTGGGACGACGGTCGACGGGCAGCCGGGCCGGGAGCGCGACCTCGCCGTCGGCGGAGGCCTCGCGGGGGTGGAAGACCAGACCGGTCTCGAACAGCGCCAGGTCGTGGCTGCCGCGCCCGTCGTTGCGGCGCAGCGTGGCGAGCAGGCCCGGGAGCAGCGTCGTACGGAGCGCGGGCTCCTCGTCGGACAGCGGGTTGACGAGCTTGACGACGCGGCGGTTCGGGTCGTCCTTGTCGAGGCCGAGCTGGTCGAAGACCTGCTCGCCGACGAACGGGTAGTTCGGCGCCTCGACGAAGCCGTCCCCGGCGAGCGCGCGGCCCACCCGGCGGTGCAGCCGCTGCCGCTCGGTCAGACCGCGCCCGGCGGGCGGCCGGGGCAGCGTCGAGGGCAGGTTCTCGTACCCCTCGAGGCGGATGACCTCCTCGGCGAGGTCGTTGATCTCGGCGAGGTCGGGCCGCCAGGACGGCACGGTGACGGTCAGGGAGTCCTGTCCGTACACGTCGCAGCCGACCTCCTGGAGGCGGCGGACGACGGTCTCGCGGCCGTAGACCACACCGGCGACGCGGTCGGGGTGGTCGGCCCGCATGGTGATCGTGTGCGGCGCGGAGGGCGCGATGACCTCCGTGACGCCGGCCTCGGCGGTGCCGCCCGCGAGCAGCACGAGGAGGTCGACGGTGCGCTGCGCGGCGGCGGACGCGGCCTGCGGGTCGACGCCGCGCTCGAAGCGCTTGGCCGCCTCGGAGGACAGCTTGTGGCGGCGCGCGGTGCGGGCCACGGAGACCGCGTCGAAGTGCGCGGCCTCGATGACCACGTCGGTGGTGCCCTGCGCCTCGCCGGACTCCGCGTCCACCACGGTGTCGGCGATCTCGGTGTTGGCGCCGCCCATGACGCCCGCGAGGCCGATCGCGCCGCGGTCGTCGGTGATCACCAGGTCCTCGGCGTCGAGCACGCGCTTGGCGCCGTCGAGGGTGGTGAACTTCTCGCCCTGCTCGGCCCGGCGCACGCCGATGGTGCCCTGGACGCGGGAGCGGTCGTAGGCGTGCAGGGGCTGGCCGAGCTCCAGCATCACGTAGTTGGTGATGTCGACGGCCAGCGAGATCGGGCGCATGCCCGCCTTCTGCAGGCGGCGGCGCAGCCAGATCGGCGAGCGGGCGTCGGGGCGAAGGCCGGTGACGGTGCGCGCGGTGAAGCGGTCGCATCCGGCCGGGTCGCCGACGCGCACCGGGTAGCCGAAGGAGTTCGGCGCCGGGACGTCGAGCAGCGCCGGGTCGCGCAGCGGCAGGCCGTAGGCGGTGGCGGTCTCGCGGGCGACGCCGCGCATCGACAGGCAGTAGCCGCGGTCGGGCGTGACGGCGATGTCGAGGACCTCGTCGACGAGTTCGAGCAGCTCGATGGCGTCGGTGCCGACCTCGTGCTCGGGCGGGAGCACGATGATGCCCCCGGTGCCGTCGTCGCCCATGCCCAGCTCGTCGCCGGAGCAGATCATGCCGTGCGAGGTCTTGCCGTACGTCTTGCGCGCGGAGATCGCGAAGTCGCCGGGCAGGACGGCGCCGGGCAGGACCACGACGACCTTGTCGCCGACGGCGAAGTTCCGGGCGCCGCAGACGATCTCCTGCGGCTCACCGGTGCCGTTGGCCGTGCCGACGTCGACGGTGCAGAAGCGGATGGGCTTCTTGAAGCCCTCCAGCTCCTCGATGGTGAGGACCTTGCCGACGACGAGGGGGCCCTTGAGGCCCGCGCCGAGCTGTTCGACGGACTCGACCTCGAGGCCCGCCGCGATCAGCTTGGCCTGCACGTCGCGGCCGGTCTCGGTGGCGGGGAGATCGACATACTCCCGCAGCCAGGAAAGCGGGACCCGCATCAGATCTCCATCCCGAACGGCCGGGTGAAGCGCGCGTCACCCTCGACCATGTCTCGCATGTCTTCTACGTGGTGGCGGAACATCAGCATCCGCTCGATGCCGAACCCGAAGGCGAATCCGCTGTACTTATCGGGGTCCACGCCACAGGCGGCCAGCACCTTGGGGTTGACCATGCCGCAGCCGCCGAGCTCGATCCAGCCCTCGGAGGAGCAGGTGCGGCAGGCCAGGTCGGGGTTGCCCACGGACTCGCCCCGGCACACGTAGCAGACCATGTCCATCTCGGCGGACGGCTCGGTGAACGGGAAGAAGTTCGGCCTGAGCCGCGTCTTCATGCCCTCGCCGCCGAAGAGCGCCTGCACCATGTGGTCCAGGGTGCCCTTGAGGTCGGCCATGGTCAGGCCCTCGTCCACGGCGAGCAGCTCGACCTGGTGGAAGACGGGGGTGTGGGTGGCGTCCAGCTCGTCCGTGCGGTACACCCGGCCGGGGCAGATCACGTACACCGGGGGCTCGCGGTCGATGAGCGAGCGGATCTGCACGGGCGAGGTGTGGGTGCGAAGGACGACACCGGAAGCGTCGTCGCCGTCGGCCGCGGCCGCGCCGAGCGACCCCGGGTCGACGAAGAAGGTGTCCTGCTCACCGCGGGCCGGGTGGTCCGGGCCGATGTTCAGGGCGTCGAAGTTGAACCACTCGGACTCGACCTCGGGGCCCTCGGCGACCGCGTAGCCCATGGCCACGAAGATGTCCTCGATGCGCTCCGAGAGCGTGGTCAGCGGGTGCCTGGCACCGGCGGGTACGCGGTCGTGGGGCAGCGAGACGTCCACGGCCTCCTCGACCAGGACGCGTGCGTCGCGCTCGGCCTCGAGCTCGGCCTGGCGGGCGGCGAGCGCCTTGTTCACGGCGCCGCGTGCCATGCCCACGCGCTTTCCCGCGTCGGCCTTGGCCTGCGGGGGCAGCGCGCCGATCTCGCGGTTGGCGAGCGCCAGCGGCGAGGTGCCGCCGGTGTGGGCGGTCTTCGCCTCCTGCAGCTGGTCGAGGTCGGCGGCGGCCGCGAAGGCGGCGAGCGCCTCGTCCCGCATGCGCTCGATCTCTTCAGGTTTCAGTGCCTCGACCTCGACAGGGTCGTACGACTTGTTCGGTGCCGACATCTCTTCCCGTGCTTCCGGTTGACTGGCGGATGGTCCCCGTCGACTGGGTCGACTAGTCGGAGACGACTGGTCCTGAGATCGTCCCGAAAATGGGGACACAAAGGTGCCAACGTCCGAGTCTAACGGGGGTGCGGTGAACGCATGCGCCCGCGGGCGGCCGCGGCGGTGATCACTGGAGATACGCCGGGGCTCCCACGGGCAACGTAAATCGGAACTGGGCGCCGCCGCCGGCCGCGCGGCCCACGGTGATCGTGCCGCCGTGCGCTTCGACGATGCCCTTCACGATGTACAACCCCAGTCCCGTCCCGCCGCGTTTGCTGCCCCGCCAGAAGCGGGTGAAGACACGGCCCATCGACTCCTCCGGAATACCGGAACCCTCGTCGCTGACGGTGACCGCGGTGTCGGCCGCCCCCCGCACCCGCAGGGAGGGCGAGGGCGCCACGTCAATGGTGACCGTTCCCTCACCGTGGCGCACGGCGTTTTCCAGCAGATTGCTCAGCACCTGGTCGATCTTGTCCGGGTCGGCCCAGAGGTCGGGCAGCGGTTGCTGCACCCGCACCAGGAAGCGGTCGGCCTCCTGCCCGGCGGCGACGTGGGCCTGGATGTGCCGTCCGACGGCCGCGCCGATGTCGACGGGCTGGCGGCGCAGTTCGAGCCGCCCGGAGTCGATCCGGGAGATGTCGAGGAGTTCGGCGATGAGCCGCGTGACCCTGTTGGCGTCGGCGTCCACCGTCTCCAGCATCAGCTTCTTCTGGTCGTCGGTGAACCGCTCCCACTTGGCGAGCAGCGTCGCCGTGAAGCCCTTGACTGACGTCAGCGGCGAGCGCAGTTCATGGGCGACGGTGGCGATCAGCTCGGCGTGGCTGCGCTCGGTGCGGCGGCGGGCCTCGGTGTCGCGCAGGGAGACCACGAGGCGGCGCAACGGTCCGGTGGGCCGGGCGCGGACGTACCGGGCGGACACGAGCACTTCCCGGCCGCCGGGCAGCAGCAGGTTCCGCTCGGGCTGGGCGACCCTCGTGGCGAGGCCGCCGTAGGGGTCGGTGAGCTGCCACCAGCGGCGCCCCTCGAGGTCCTCCAGGGGCAGGGCCCGCTCGATGGAGGCGCCCATGGCGTCGCTGGCACGGACTGCGGTGATCTTGGCCGCGGCGGCGTTGAAGCAGATCACACGCCCCGTCTCGTCGGCGACGACGAGTCCGTCGGGCAGGTCGTCCGGGTCGATGCCGAGCTCGCCGGGGCCCGGGGTCGCCTGGCCCGGCTGGCCCGACTGGCCCGCGGGAGGGGACAGGATGTCCCGCACTCCCGGTGGTCTGCTCGTGCCGACAGTCATTCCCCGTATCCCCGCCTCTCGGAACCGGCGCAATGGGCCTGTGAGCCCGACACACTACTAGCCGGGGGTGACGGAGCGGCACCCTCCGGCGGCGCGCTGTGCACGGGCTGACGCATAGAGGCATACGGCTGCCGCGGTCGCGAGGTTCAAGCTCTCGGCGCTTCCGTGGATCGGAACGCGCACCACCGCGTCGGCGAGTGCGCGGGTCTCCTCCGGCAGGCCCCAGGCCTCGTTGCCGAAGATCCACGCGGTCTCGGTGCCCATGGTGCCCTGGTCCAGCTCGGCGTCCAGGTCGTCCGCCCCGGCCCCGTCGGCGGCGAGCACGCGTACGCCCGCGCCCTTCAGGCCGCGCACGGCCTCCTCGACGGGCACGCCCACGGCCACCGGCAGGTGGAAGTGCGAGCCGACCGAGGCGCGCACGGCCTTGGGGTTGTAGAGGTCGACGGAGGCGTCGGTGAGGATCACGGCCTCGGCGCCCGCGGCGTCGGCGCAGCGCAGCACGGTCCCGGCGTTGCCGGGGTCGCGGACGTGGGCGAGCACGGCGACGAGCTTGGGCCGCCCGGCGAGGATCTCCGCGAGGGGCACGTCGAGGAACCGGCACACCCCGACCAGGCCCTGCGGGGTGACGGTCGTCGAGATGTCGGCGATGACGCTCTCGTCGGCGAGGTGCAGGCTCGCCCCGGCGTCCCGCGCCGCGGCGACGATGTCCGCGTACCGCTCGGCGGCCTCGACGGTCGCGAACAGCTCCACGAGCGTGGCCCGCCCGTCCCCACGGTGCCCGGCGGCCTCCCGCACGGCCTGCGGCCCCTCGGCGAGGAACAGCCGTTCCTTGCCTCGGAAGTTCCGCTTGGCAAGCCGCCGCGCGGCGCTGACGCGCGGGGACCGCGGGGAGATCAGTTCGGGACCGTGTGCCATCGGGTCGCTTTCAGGTGGGCGTGCGGGGGTCCAGGGGTGCTGACGTTCCAGCCGAACACGACTGGACCCGCAGGCTCAGGGCCTGCGGGTCCAATCACGGCTCGAACTCAGTACAACGTCAGGCAGCCTTGGGGGCGTTGACGTCGGAAGGCAGGGCCTTCTGCGCGACCTCGACCAGCGCGGCGAACGCGTTGGCGTCGTTCACGGCCAGCTCGGCGAGGATCTTGCGGTCCACCTCGATGTTGGCGGCCTTCAGACCCTGGATGAAGCGGTTGTAGGTGATGCCGTTGGCGCGGGCAGCGGCGTTGATGCGCTGGATCCACAGCTGACGGAAGTCGCCCTTGCGCTTCTTGCGGTCGTTGTAGTTGTAGACGAGGGAGTGGGTGACCTGCTCCTTCGCCTTGCGGTACAGGCGCGACCGCTGGCCGCGGTAGCCGCTGGCCGCTTCGAGGATCGCCCGACGCTTCTTGTGGGCGTTGACTGCCCGCTTGACGCGTGCCACTTGTTAACTCCTTGTAGCGGGGCCGTGGTGGTCGTCACACGGCCCGGAAACGAATTGGTCCCGGTCCTTGCCGGAAGCCTCCGTCGCCGGAGGCGCGAGATCGAATCAGATGCCCAGCATCTTCTTGATCTTGGCGGTGTCACCCGGGGCCATCTCGGCGTTGCCGCTGAGGCGGCGCGTCAGGCGGGACGACTTGTGCTCGAGCAGGTGGCGCTTGCCAGCGCGCTCGCGGAGCACCTTGCCGGAGCCGGTGACCTTGAAGCGCTTCTTGGCACCGCTGTGCGTCTTGTTCTTCGGCATAGCGCCGTTCTCTCCTCGTCAGTGGCACTCCGATGCCCGGTCGTGAGACCGGGCATCCCGGAGCGTCATGTGTTCGATTGGCGATCCCTGGACTCGCGTCCGGGGATCAGGCCTCGGCGGGAGCCTCGGCCGGGGCCTCGACGGGGGCTTCGGAAAGCTCCTCCTCGGCGGCGTTCTGCGACTTGCCCGGGTTGGCCTTCGCTTCCGCCTTGCGAGCCGCCTGGGCCTCACGGGCCTCGGCCATCGCCTCGGTCTTCTTCTTGTGCGGACCGAGGACCATGATCATGTTTCGGCCGTCCTGCTTCGGGTTCGACTCGATGAACCCGAGCTCCTGGACGTCCTCCGCGAGTCGCTGCAGCAGCCGGAAGCCGAGCTCCGGACGGGACTGCTCGCGACCACGGAACATGATCGTGATCTTGACCTTGTCGCCCTGCTTGAGGAACCGGACGACGTGACCCTTCTTGGTGTCGTAGTCGTGCGGGTCGATCTTCGGCCGGAGCTTCATCTCCTTGATGACCGTGTGCGCCTGGTTCTTGCGCGCCTCACGGGCCTTCATGGCCGACTCGTACTTGAACTTCCCGTAGTCCATGAGCTTGCACACGGGCGGACGGGCGTTCGCCGCGACCTCGACCAGGTCCAGGTCGTACTCCTGCGCAAGCTCCAGGGCCTTGGCAAGCGGGACAATCCCGACCTGCTCGCCGCTGGGACCGACAAGTCGCACCTCGGGAACGCGAATCCGGTCGTTGATGCGGGGCTCGGCGCTGATGGATCCTCCTCGGTAGCACCACGCGACCGTCTGGCGGACAGCCGCGTTACGTCTGTTTTCTCGACCAACCGCGCCGGAACACAAAAAATGCCCCGGACTGATCACAGAAGGGGCTCCAAATGAATACCGGAGCACCTCCGTGATGATCACGGGGCGCATCGGGCGGTGCATCACGCGCTGCGCGGTGTCCGCCTGACCGGTGACCCGCCGCTCCGTGGAGCGGCCAGGTGGGAGATCGGAGCCTCCACTTGTGGGCCGGACGCTTGCGTTGGCACGCGGGTGTCCAGCCGGTCGTTACACAAGGTTAGCAGGTCCCGGGGGGTGGGGCTAACCGCCGGGACACGGCTCTAGGGTGAGGGGCATGAGTGACACGAGTCCCGCGGCGACCCCCGCATCCCACGACGCACCCCAGAGCCCCGGCTTCGACGCCATGACCCGCGACATCGCGGACGTTCCCGCGGTCGAGGTGATCACGACGGTCGCGGTGCACCTGATGAGCGCGGCGGCGGTGAACCTGGGCCTCGCCGAGGAGGGCGAGGCCCACAAGGACCTGGACGAGGCCCGCAAGCTGATCCAGGCGCTCGCCGGTCTGATGGACGCGAGCGCGACGGAGATCAGCTCCTTCCACGCGGCGCCGCTGCGGGACGGTCTGAAGTCGCTGCAGCTGGCGTTCCGCGAGGCGTCCCTGGTGCCGGACGAGCCCGGTCAGGGCCCCGGCGAGAAGTACACGGGCCCCGTCTTCGGCTGACGTCCCGCCGCACCGCACCCACGCGTCAGCGTACGTAGAGGGGCTCGCCCGGTGGCGTCGCCTCGGCCGGCAGCACTGCCAGGTCGAGGCCGCGCACCAGGCGGGCCCTCAGTGTTTCGTCGGCCGCGAGCGCCTCGGCGACGCGCTGGGCGGCGGCCTGCGTGGCGGCGGGGTCCAGGACGAGGGCGAGGGTGCCGTCGGCCGTGCCGGGGCCGAGGTGCGCGCGCAGCACAGCGGGCTCGGCGGCGACGACGGCGCGCACCGCGGCGACGACGGCCGGGTCCGTGAGCGGGTCGGCGCTGTGGCGGCCCTCGGCGAGGGCGATCAGGGCGGGCCGGTTCAGCTCGTACGGGACGGGGCCCGCGAGGTCGAGCACGATCGTGTCGGCCTTCTCGTGCGCGGCGGCCTGCAGCGCCTGGTGCATCGGTACGGCGACGGGGCGGGCCTCGGGGTCCCACAGGGCCAGCGCCTCGGTGGAGGTGAAGGCGGGCAGCGCGGTGCGGTGCCCCGCCTTGAGGGTGGGCACGGCCATGTCGCTGGTCTTCTCGCGCCGCAGCCCCTGCTCGTCCTCCTCGACCTCACCCAGCACGGCGACGACGGGCACGAGGAGCCGGGCCCCCGCCAGCGCCTCGAGCACCGGCCCGTGCGCGCTCCGGTCCTCGGCCCAGGCACCGAGCGCCGCCCGCAGCGCGGGGTCGGCCGACCCGTCGTCGTCGGAGAAGGGGGAGTCGGGAATGTTCTTGTTCACCACGGTCCGACCCTAGCCCGCCGTGGGACGGCGCTCGCGGGCCGCCCTCCCGCGCCGCCGGGCTCCCGCACCGGCACCCGAGGCCACCCGCGCCTGACAGCACCCGCCCTACCGGCGCGCCGACGCCGCCCGTCCCCGCCAGAGCCAGACCCCCGCCGCCAGCAGGGCCACTCCAAGACCTCCGGCCAAGGGACCGACCCAACCCGCGGGGCCGTCCTCCTCCGGGGCCTTGTCCGGGCCGGGGCCGAAGTACTTCTCGGTGCGAGCCGTCGTCCGTAGCGACTGGGGCTTGATCCTGTCGGCGCGGGCGAGTGCCGCGACCGGGTCGATGAGGCCGAAGCCGCGGGAGTCGTCACGGCCGCCGGCCGGGGTGTCGCGTGCGGTGTCCCGCAGGAGCTGTTTGATCTCGGCGGGGCCGAGGCCGGGGTGGGCGGCGCGGATGAGGGCGACGGCGCCGGAGACGAACGCGGCGGCCGCGCTCGTGCCCCAGCCCTCGTAGTACCTGCGGTTGGGGTCGGCGATCACGACGTCGTCGCCGGGCGCGGCGACGGTGGCGTACCAGCGGCGGGTGGAGAAGGGGGCGCGCACGCCGTTGCTGTCGACGGCGGTGGCGGCGATGACTCCGGGGTACGCGGCCGGGTACGAGATGTGGTCGCCGCGTTCGCCGCCGTTGCCCGCGGAGGCGACGACGACGGCGCCCTTGCGCAGCGCGTACTGGACGGCGGCGTCCTCCGTCGGCTCCGGGTGGGCGGACTTGGAGTCGTCGCCGAGGGAGAGGTTGATGACGTCGGCGCCGTGGTCGGCGGCCCAGCGGATGCCTTCGGCGAGGGCGTTGCCGCGGGTGGAGCGGGCCTTCTTGCGGGCGGGGTCGCCGTCTTCGAGGATCACCCGGACCGGCAGGATGCGGGCCTCGGGGGCGATACCGAGGACACCGTCGCGGCGGCCCGGGCCGTGCCCGTGACCGGCGACGATCCCGGCCATGGCGGTGCCGTGCCGAGCCCAGGACTTGTCGCCGCGGCGGGCCCCGAAGCCGACCATGTCCTTGCCCGTCCTGACGTTGCCGACGAGGTCGGGGTGGGAGGCGTCGACGCCGGTGTCGAGCACGGCGACGGTGATGCCCTCGCCCTTGGTGGTGCGCCAGGCCTGGTCGGTGCGCATCACGTCGAGGGCCCACTGCTGGGCGCGGATGCCGTCGTCGGCGTACGCGGTGGTGGTGGCGGGCAGCAGCACGCAGGTCGCGGCGAGGGCGGTGATTGCCGCTTTGCGCATTCCACGCGGGGTCATGAGGACTTCTCCGTGGCCGCGGTGACGGTTTTGCGCAGTCCGCGCTCGACGCGGTCGGCGATGCCCTTCGCGTCGTTGCCGAGGCCCGCCTGGGCGGGGGCGGAGGTGGCGCCCACCTTCATGGCCTCGGCGGCGGGCTCCGGGTCGGTGACGGCGCGGCCGTCGGCGAAGCCGGAGACGGCGTAGGCGACGACGGGGGCGTCGGGCAGCACGGACAGGGTCCAGGTGGCGCGCTGGAGGTCGCCGAAGTCGGCGGCGGGGGTGCCTTCTGCCGCGTACGGACGGGGCATCAGGTCCGGCCGGGAGTCGAGGCCTTCCTCGGTGAACCGGGTGCGCAGGGCCCGCATCGCCTCGGCGTCCGCCTTCGTGAACAGCAGGCCGACGGTGGTGACGTGGCTGCGGGTCGCGTCCGCGTAGGTGGCGCGCAGCAGGCGCAGGCAGCCCGCCGGGGCGAGGGCCTTGCGCAGCAGCGGGTCGAAGGCGTCCTTGCAGGTGCTGTCGGGGGCGACGGCGACGCGGTTCCAGGTGCGGTCGGCGCCGCCGGGGCCCGCGCCCTCGCCCTTGATCGAGGGCGGGAACAGTTCGTCGACGGGCACGCTGTGCCAGAGCTCGCCCGCCTCGACGTACGCGTTCCGCGAGCTGCCCGCCGCGTCCGACTCCCCCGTCAGCCAACTCCCCGTGGCCGCACCGCCGATGAGCCCGAGCCCCAGCACGACACAGGCCGCCGCGGCCGCCGCCCGGGGCCGTACCCAGGCGCCGACGGGGCGCAGCCGGGTGGTGGTGTCGTCGTACAGCGCGGGCCGCGCCAGAAATACGAAGGGGCGCCCCGTGTCGGGCCCCGGCGTCAGGTCCACGGCCCCGACGGCCCGCCGCGCGGCGAAGCCACGCCCGACCCCCGTCCCGGCGCCCGTGACACCACTCGCACCACTCCGGCCTCCCGGCTCGACACCGGGCCGGGTCGGCGGCGCGGTGAGGCCGGTCTCCGCGCCGACGCTGCCCGTGCGCGCGAAGGGAACGGAGCCGCCCGGCTTGGGCTGCGCACGGCCTGCCGGGGCGGTTGGGGGGGTGGCGGCGCGGGGGTCTCCGGCCGGAATGGTGGTCTCGGTACGTCGACGCTGCGCGCCAGGCGCGGGGGCGGTGGCTTCGGCACGCGGGGCGGTCGTGTCCGGGGCGGGGGTGGTGCGGGGGCTCGGGGTCTTCGCGACCGGGGCGGGGGTGGTGGTACGCGGGGCCTTCGCGTCCGGGGTGGGGGCGGTGGTGGTACGCGGATACCTGGCGCCCTGGGCCGGGGGGGTGCCGGTACGCGGGTCCCGGACGTCCGGAGTCGGGGTGGCGGCGGTGCGGCGGTACTGCGCGCCCGGCGTGGTACCGGCGGCGGCTTCGACGCTCGCGTCCCTCGCCCCCGAAGCAGGGGCGGTGGAGGGACGAGGGTCCCGGGCACCTGGGACCGAAGTAGCGGCGGCAAGCCGGTCCTGCACACCCGGAGCAGTACCGGCAGCGGCCTCGGCACGCGCATCTCCCGCGCCCTGAGCCGAAGCAGTGGAGGTACGCACATCCCGCGCACCCGGGGCCGGGGCAGCGGCGTTACGGCGATCCTCCACACCCGGCGTAGCACCGGCCGCGCCTTCGGCAGGCACATCCCCCGCACCCTGAGCGGGAGCGATGGAAGTACGCAAGTCCCGCGCACCCGGGGCCGCAGCGACGCCAGTACGTCGGTCCTGTGCCCCCGGTGACGAGGCGGCATGCCGGTCATGGGCGTCCGGCACGGACGCGGTGGCGGGAGGGCTCGTCGGGCGTGCGGGCATCCCCGGGGCAATGGTCGGCATGGCGGGGATGGCGGCGGCCCGGGCCTCCGTCGGGCGCGGACGCGAAGTCGGCACAGCGGGGAGCGGGTTGGGGATGCTCGACGGCGGCGGTACGGGCGCGGTGCCGCTCGTTTCCGCGGTAGTCGAGGCCGGGCTCGCGGCGGGCGGCGACACCGACGGCGGCGCGTCCGGCAGGCGTGCCGAGGCGGGCGGAGGCGGCGGTGTGTCCGGCGCCCGCTCGGCGACGGCGTCCTCCCGCGCGGGCCTCGGCAACCGCACCCGGTCGAACGGCGCCAACAGGTCCGCGACCAGCGCGTCCTGGTCGTCCACCGACGGCTCCTCGTCGAGGTCGGCACCGCCGCCCGGCCCGGCCGCACCACCGGCGCCGACCGTGCCCGCGGCGCCGGACGCGCCGGAGCCGTCCTCCATACCCCGCAGAGACGTATCGCCATGGGACGGACCACGGGACGAACCACCGGCCGGGGTCTCGCCCGACCCGCGCGTCACGTCCCCACGCGCCCTCGGCGGACGAACGTCGGGAAAACGCGCGGTCGCGGCCGGAGGCGGCGGCTCCGTCGGGACGGGCGGAGCGGACGGCACAGGAGGAATATTCGAGGCGGGACCGCTGCCGAACTGGCCTGCGCCAGAGCCGGAGGCAGTGGCGGTGGGCCCGAAGGGCGCCGCATCAGGGCCGGAGGCCGAGCTGCCCGAACCAGAGGCCGCCCTGCCCGGGCCGGACGTGGCCGCAGCGGAACCAGCAGAGGCCGCCCCGGGCCCGGAGGCTGTGGTCACAGGGCCGGAAGCCACGCCGTCCGACCCCAAGGCCGCCCTGTTCGGGCGGGAACTGGCGGCAGCGGAGCCGATGGATGCCACCCCGGAACCCGTGGCCGTCGCCGCGGAGCCGGAGCCGGATCCAGAGGACAAGCCGTCGTCAAGGCAAGCGGTCGTCCCCTCCGAAGCCGGATGCGTCCCCGTTGGGCCGGATGGAGCAGCGGGTGAAGGCGGCGTGGTGGGTTCGGGTGAGGGGGTGGTCGCGGGGCGTGCGGGTGGTGGCACCCGTGGTGGGGTGCCGGGACGTGGGGGGACGGGGGGCCGTCGCGCCTCCGTGCTCATGCACCCCCCGTTCCGTCGCGTCGCGCGCTCCCTGCGTGCGCGTCACTCTACGGGCTGACCCGACACCCACGGGCATCAGTCCGTGGCCCCGGGGGATCTGCCCGGATCATCCCCTACCCTGCGGTAGCCACGTCTGGCAGGCTGCGTTCATGAGAGGCCGAGCCGCAGACCGGGCCCGTTACGACCGGGCCACCGCGCACCTCGACGCGCCGCTCGCCGTCGTCGACCTGGAGGCGTTCGACGCGAACGCCGACGACTTGGTGCGGCGGGCCGGGGGCAAGCCGATCCGGGTGGCGAGCAAGTCCGTGCGGTGCCGGGCGCTCCTTGAGCGGGTGCTCGCCAGGGACGGCTTCGCGGGCATCATGTCGTACACCCTGGCGGAGTCCCTGTGGCTCGCCCGTTCCGGCTTCGGCGACGTCCTGCTCGCCTACCCCTCCGCCGACCGTGCCGCCTTCGCGGAGCTGGCCGGGGATCCCAAGCTCGCCGCCGCCGTCACCGTCATGGTCGACGACCCGGCGCAGCTGCGGCTCATCGACGACGCCCGCGACGGCGGCCGTGAAGAGGTCCGGGTCTGCCTGGAGTTGGACACGTCCCTGCAACTGCTGGGCGGCCGGGTGCGGATCGGGGCGCGGCGCTCACCGCTGCACGAGCCCGCGCAGGTCGCCGCCCTGGCCCGGGCGATCAGCAGGCGGCCCGGGTTCCGGCTGGTGGGCGTGATGGCGTACGAGGGCCATGTGGCCGGGGTCGGGGACGCCGTCGAGGGGCATCCGGCCAAGTCGCGGGTCGTGCGGATGATGCAGGCCACCGCCCGCAAGGAGTTGGCGGACCGCCGTGCGGCGGCAGTGCGCGCGGTCCGGGCCGCCGCCCCCGGCCTCGAGTTCGTGAACGGCGGTGGCACGGGCAGCGTCCAGCACACCGCCGCAGAGGCCGCGGTGACCGAGATCGCCGCGGGTTCGGGGCTCTACGTGCCGCGGCTCTTCGACAACTACACGTCGTTCAGCGGGCGTCCGGCCGCCCTGTTCGCCCAGCCGGTCGTGCGCAGGCCGGGACCCGGTGTGGTCACGGTGCTCGGCGGCGGCTATCCGGCGTCGGGCGTCGCGGGGGCCGACCGCTCCCCGGTGCCGTATCTGCCGGACGGGCTGCGGTACGACCCGCAGGAGGGCGCGGGCGAGGTGCAGACCCCGCTGCTCGGTCCGCCCGCGGACGATCTGCGCATCGGGGACAAGGTGTGGTTCCGGCACGCCAAGGCCGGTGAGCTGTGCGAGCGGTTCGAGAAGCTGTATCTGGTGGAGGGTGACCGGGTGACGGGGACCGTGCCGACGTACCGCGGTGAGGGCCACACCTTCCTATAGCCCTTCGGACTCCTCCAATAGCCCTTCGGACTCCTCCAGCCCTTCGGGCCGCCTCGAAGGCGGCCCTTCCGCGGCTCCGCCTCACGGCGTCGGCTCGACGCTGTTCCCCACTCCCCCGCCCGTCTCGCTGTCCCCCACCGGCCTGATGCCCTTGATGACCTCGTCGATGTCGGACAGCGGCGGCGCGCCCTTCGCCGCGTCGATGGTGAAGCGGACGACGACCATCGCCTCGGACCCGGTGCTCGACGGGAACGCGAGGGACTGGACGTACCCGCCGGGGCCCTTCTCGGTGTGGACGCGCCAGCGCACGAAGTAGCCGCTGCGGCCGCCGACCGCGACTGTGCCCGCCTTGACCTGCTGGTGCCGGGTCATGCCGCCGAACGGTTCGCGGCCGATGGAGTCCTCGTCGTACGCGGCGTCGACCGCGTCCTTGATGTCCTTCTTGGCGAGCTTCTCCGGTGAGCGCTCGTCGGTGCCCGTGGCCGTGCTCGACGTGATCTTTCCCTGGCGGCAGAGGCCGGGGTCGCCGGGGCAGTCGTAGGTGTCGGGGGTCTGCAGGGTGAGTTCGTCGCCGACGGTGTTCTCGGCCTTCTCCCAGCCGTTCGGCACCGGCAGTGTGATGCCGTTGAGCTGGTCGACGAGGGTGTCGGGGTCCTCGTCGGGCGTGGAGGTCTCCGGCGCGGGGGTGGACCGCGTCGGGCTCGGGGTGTCCACCGCCGAGGTCGTGGGGGCGGTGCTGCCCTGCGGGTCGCCGTCGTCGCCCTGGAGCACGACGACGCCGGTGACGATGGAGGCGACGAGGACGGCACCGGCGGCGCAGATGGCGACGGTCTTGGCACGGTTGCCGCCGTTCCCGCCGCCCGCGGGCACCGGCTGGATCACGGTGGTGGCGAAGCCCGGCTGCGGCTGCGGCGGTTGGTACGCGGCGGGGGCGGCGGGCGCGCGCCGGTGCTCGGTCCACGCGGCCCCGTCCCACCAGCGCTCGGTGCCGGGCGTCGACGGGTCCGGGTACCAGCCGGGAGGAGGCGACATGCTCATCCCGGCACTCTAGGACGTGGCCGGAAGCCACGACCAACCCGATCGGGCCGGGCTCCGTGCGGAACCCGGCCCGTCACCGGCAGTCCGGTCTCAGTACACCGAACGGTCCTGGTACACCGAACGGTCTCGGTACACCGAACGGTCCTGGTACACCGAACGGTCTCGGTACACCGAACGGTCTCGGTACACCGAACGGTCCTGGTACACCGACCGGCCTCAGTACACCGAGTCCACCTGGTCGGGCACCACGGAGCCGTCACCGCGCAGCACGGGCGTCTTGCTGCCGTCCGGCGCGTTGTAGCCCGCCGTGGCGCACGGGTACGTGCCGCTCTTCTGCGGCAGCGGCTCGATGAACATCGGGTTCACGACCCAGCGCCCGTCGGCGTTGTCGTACGCCCGGCACATGAACTCGCTCTTGTTGCGGTTGAGCACGAGGTGCGCGCCGGTGGCGTCGCCGACGAACGTCACGTCGGTGTCGGCGTCGCCGCCGCCGATCGCGATGCGCTTGCTCCAGCGCTGCTTGTCCCAGGCCTTCTTGCCCTTGACCTTGTAGATCTCCTGGTTGACGAAGCAGCGCTTGCCGTCGATGTACGGGATGACCTCGCCCTTGTTGACGCCGACGCCACCGCAGCCCTGGTTCCAGGTGGTGATGCGGCCCTTGCCGTCGAGGACGGAGCGGATGGCGACGGTGTGCTTGCGGTCGATGCCGACGCCGCCCGCCCACACCTCGGCGACGGGCTCGGAGCCCGCGGAGACGATGTAGACGTCGAATCCGGCCTTCTTCAGGGTGCGGATCAGGTCGCGCTGCTGGTCGTAGTAGCGCACGTACCCCGGCACGGTGTGGCTGCCGATGGTGCGGGTGGTGCCGATCGGCGCGGCGAGGGCCTCCTTGCGGGCCTTCTTCGCGTACGACTCCACCTCCTTGACGGTGTGTCCGGCGAACAGCTGGGGCACCCAGGCGTACTGCGGGACCGTGCGGCGGTGGTTCCAGGTGCCCTCGAAGGCGGCGGCGCCGCTCATCGTGGTGCCGTCCTCGCGGATCTGGAGGATCTCGTCGGCGCACGCGCCGTTGGTGGAGGTGGGCAGCGGCTTGCCGACGGGCACCTTGGTGCCGCAGGCCTTGGTGAGGGCGCGGTGGCCCGCGGCCGTCATCCACTTGCTGGAGGACTTCCAGCTCTTGGGGCGCAGGATCTTGTCGTGGCGCAGCGCCCAGCTGATGGTGGCGTCGGTGACGTCGTTCTTGGTGATGGTGTTGTCCCAGTCGAAGGCGGCGACCGGGCGCTTGGTGCCGTGACCGAGGTGCGGGTTGGAGCAGGTGCCCCGCTCGTCGATGACCCGCTGGAGACGGGCGCGGTTGTCGCCGTACCAGGGGAGCTTCTTCGACAGCTGGGGACAGTGGGCGCCGGGGTGCGACGCGGGCGCGGCCGTGGCGGCGGCAGCGGGAAGCGTGACGGGCCCGGCCACCAGGGCGGCGGCCGAGGCCAGCGTCAACGCCAGAACGTTTCTGTTACGCATGTGCGTGGACGGTACAGCAGTCCTACGGGGCTGTTGAACCCCCGTACACCGTGTCCTGTTGGTCCTTGATGACCGATCCGTTCGCGCGGCGCACGGGGGCCTTGGCGCCGTCCCGCTCGGTGTAGCCGGTGGTGGCGCACGGATAGGGCGCGGACTGCTTGCCCTTGGGCTCGATGAACATGGGGTTGATCAGCCAGCGGCGGTCGCCGTTGTCGTAGGCGCGGCACATCAGCTCGGCCTTGTTGCGGTTCAGGACGAGCCTGAGGCCGGTGGCGTCGCGCAGGAAGGACACGTCGGTGTCGGAGTCGCCCGCGGCGAACACCTGGCGCTCCGCGGCCGGCTGGACCTTCTCGGCGGCCTTGCCGCGCACGCCGAGGATCCGCTCGTTGATGGCGCAGCGCTTGCCGTCGATGTACGTGATCATCGAGTCGGCGCCGTCCTCGACGGAGCCGCAGCCCTTGAGGCGGGCGGTGAGGCGTCCGTCGCGGGTGACGTTGCGGATGCCGATGGTGTGCCGGGCGTCGAGGCCCACGCCCTTCGCCCAGACCTCGGCGACCGGCTCGGGCGACGCGGAGACGACGTACACGTCGAACCCGGCCTTCTTCAGCGTGCGGATGAGGTCGCGCTGCTGGTCGTAGTAGCGGGCCCAGCCGGTGACCTTGCCGGTGCCGACGCGCTGTTCGGCGCCGATGGGCGCGGCGAGGTTCTCGGCACGGGCGGCGGCCGCGAAGCCCTTGACGCGGTCGGTGCTCCAGCCGCGCAGGAGCTGGGCGAGCCAGGCGTACTGCGGCTCCATGCGGCGGTGGTCGAACCCGGCGAAGGCCTCCTTGCCGGTGGTCGTGGCGCCCTCGCCGTACACGGCGGCGATCTCGTCGGCGCAGGCCGCGTTCGTGCGGGTGGGCAGGGTGCGGCCGGTGGCCGGGCAGGCCTTCGCGAGGGCCTTGGCGGCGGGCGCGGTGAGGTAACGGCTCGTGGTGCGCCAGTCGCCGCGCTCGGGGGTGCGTATCTTGCCGTGGCGCAGCATCCAGAACATGGTGGCGTCACCCACGTCGTTCCTGATGACGGTGTTGTCCCAGTCGAACACGGCGAGGGGCTTGTGGCGCTTGTCGTAGGTGTCGCCGCAGCGGCCGTAGGTGTCGAGGAGGTCCTGGAGGCGGTCCTTGTTGTCCCCGTACCAGCCCTTGGAGACGGTGAGGGCGGGGCACTTCGCGGGGGTCCGGTGCGGGGCCGGGGCGGCCTGGGCGGTGGTGGCGAGGCCGGTCCCGGCGACGGCGAGGGCGGCCGCCGCGGCGACAGCGGCAGCCAAGGGGTGCTTGATCTTCATGAACACGGTGCCTGTCTACGCAGGTCAGCCGGGCGCCTCGCGACGCCCGGCTGACGGGACGGTGGCCTCTGGGTGAACTGCCGGCCCAACCGATGGACTACAGGGGCGTGACGTACGCCCCGGAGATGCCGCCGTCGACCAGGAAGTCCGTGGCGTTGACGAACGACGAGTCGTCGCTGGCGAGGAACGCGACCGCCGCGGCCAGCTCCTCGGCCTCGGCGAAGCGGCCCACGGGGATGTGCACGAGGCGGCGGGCGGCGCGCTCGGGGTCCTTGGCGAACAGCTCCTGCAGGAGCGGGGTGTTGACCGGCCCCGGGCACAGCGCGTTCACGCGGATGCCCTCGCGGGCGAACTGCACGCCCAGCTCGCGGGACATGGCGAGGACGCCGCCCTTGGACGCGGTGTACGAGATCTGCGAGGTGGCCGCGCCCATCCGGGCCACGAACGAGGCCGTGTTGATGATGGAGCCCTTGCCCTGGCGCCGCATGTAGGGGATGGCGGCCTTGCAGCACAGGTACACGGAGGTGAGGTTGACCTCCTGGACGCGCTTCCAGGCCTCCAGGCCGGTGTCGAGGATGGAGTCGTCGTCGGGCGGCGAGATGCCCGCGTTGTTGAAGGCGACGTCGACGGAGCCATAGGTGTCGTACGCCGTCTTGAACAGCGCCTCGACCTGCTCGGCGTCGGTCACGTCGACCTTCACGAAGGTGCCGCCGACCTCCTCGGCGGCCTTCTTGCCCGCGGTCTCGTCGATGTCGCCGCACACCACGTTCGCGCCCTCGGCGGCGAGGCGGCGGGCGGTGGCGAGGCCGATGCCGCTGCCGGCGCCGGTGATGACGGCGGTGCGGCCGACGAGGCGACGGCAGATGTTTTCCTGAGCCTGGGTCACTGAGCGGGCCCTTCCGTGCTGATGAAGACGTTCTTGGTTTCGGTGAACGCGGCGAGGGCGTCCGGGCCGAGCTCTCGCCCGAGGCCGGACTGTCCGTAGCCGCCGAAGGGGGTCCAATAGCGCACGCTGGAGTGCGAGTTGACGGACAGGTTCCCGGCCCGTACCGCCTGCGAGACGCGCAGCGCCCGGCCCACGTCCCGCGTCCAGACCGAGCCGGACAGGCCGTACTCGGTGGCGTTGGCGAGGCGGACCGCGTCGGCCTCGTCGTCGAAGGGCAGCACGACCGCGACCGGCCCGAAGACCTCCTCGACGGCGACCGGGGAGGTCGGCCCTGCGTCGGTGAGGACGGTCGGCGGGAACCAGAAGCCCGGGCCCTCGGGGGCGCTGCCGCGGATCCCGGCGCCGGCGGGCACGTAGGACCGCACCCGCTCCAGCTGGGCCCGGGAGATCAGCGGCCCCATCTGCGTCTTCTCGTCGGCCGGGTCCCCGACGACGTACGACTCGACCGCGGGCGCGAGGACCTCGATGAAGCGGTCGTAGACGGAGCGCTCGACGAGGATGCGGGTGCGGGCGCAGCAGTCCTGGCCGGAGTTGTCGAGGAAGGAGCCGGGCGCGGCGAGCGCGGCGGCCTCCACGTCGGCGTCGGCGAAGACGATGTTGGGGCTCTTGCCGCCGAGTTCGAGCGTCAGGCGCTTCACGCGGTCGGCGCACTTGGCCATGATCTGCTTGCCGACGCGCGTGGAGCCGGTGAACACGATCTTGGCGACGCCCGGGTGCTCGACGAGCGCGTTCCCGGCGACGGCGCCCTCCCCGGGCAGGACCTGGAACAGGCCCTCGGGCAGGCCCGCCGCCAGGGCCAGCTCGGCCAGGCGCAGGGCGGTCAGGGGCGTCGTCTCGGCGGGCTTGAGGACGACCGCGTTGCCCGCCGCGAGGGCCGGGGCGGTGCCCCAGGCGGCGATGGGCATCGGGAAGTTCCAGGGCGCGATGACGCCGACGACGCCGAGGGGTTCGAGGATCGTGACGTTCAGGCCGCCGGGAACCGGGATCTGGCGGCCGTTCAGCCGTTCCGCGCCACCGGCCGCGTAGTCGAACAGGTCGCGGGCGTTGCCCGCCTCCCAGCGCGCGTTGCCGATGACGTGACCAGCCTCGCGCACCTCCAACTGGGCCAGTTCCTCGATGTGTTCGTCGATGACGGCGGCGAAGCGGCGCAGGATCCTGGCGCGGTCGGCGGGGGCCGCGGCGGCCCACTTCACCTGGGCCGCGGCGGCGCGTGCCACGGCCGCGTCGACGTCCTGGGCGGTGGCGGCGGGGACGGTCGCGACGACGTCCTCCGTCGCCGGGTTCAGTACCTGAAGGGACTCAAGCAAGGAAGTGCCTCACATGCGTTCGAAGGAGCGGCGGAGCTCCCAGTCGGTCACCGCGGCGTCGAAGGCGTCCAGCTCGACCCGGGCCATGTTGCGGTAGTGCGCGACGACCTCGTCGCCGAAGGCGGCCTTGGCGATGGGGCTGTTCTCCCAGAGCTCGGCGGCCTCGCGCAGCGTCGTCGGGACGTGTTCGTAGTCGGCGGTGTAGGCGTTGCCGGTGCAGGCCTCGGGCAGTTCCAGCTTCTGCTCGATGCCGTACAGGCCCGCGGCGACCAGGCCCGCGACGGCCAGGTAGGGGTTGACGTCGCCGCCGGGGAGCCGGTTCTCGAAGCGCAGGGAGCGGCCGTGGCCGACGACGCGCAGCGCGCAGGTGCGGTTGTCGTAGCCCCAGGCGGCGGCCGTCGGCGCGAAGGATCCCGGCTGGAAGCGCTTGAAGGAGTTGATGTTGGGCGCGTAGAGGAGCGAGAAGTCGCGCAGTGCCGTGAGCTGCCCGGCGAGAAAGTGCCGCATCACGTCGGACATCCCACCGGGCCCGTCGCCGGCCATGGCGTTGTTGCCGTCGGCGTCCTGGAGCGAGAGGTGGATGTGACAGGAGTTGCCCTCGCGCTCGTTGTACTTCGCCATGAAGGTGAGCGAGACGCCCTCCTGCGCGGCGATCTCCTTGGCGCCCGTCTTGTAGATGGAGTGCTGGTCGCAGGTGACGAGGGCCTCGTCGTAGCGGAACACGATCTCGTGCTGGCCGGGGTTGCACTCGCCCTTGGCGGACTCCACGGTCAGTCCCGCGGCGGCCATGTCGTTGCGGATGCGGCGCAGGAGCGGCTCGATGCGTCCGGTGCCGAGGACGGAGTAGTCGATGTTGTACTGGTTGGCGGGCGTCAGGCCCTTGTAGCCCGCGTCCCAGGCCTGTTCGTAGGTGTCCTTGAAGACGATGAACTCCAGCTCCGTGCCGACGTGGGCGCTGTAGCCGAGCTCGGCGAGACGGTCCAGCTGGCGGCGCAGTATCTGGCGCGGGGCGGCCACGACGGGCTCGCCGTCGTTCCAGGCGAGGTCGGCCATCAGCAGGGCCGTGCCCTCGTTCCAGGGGACGCGGCGCAGGGTGGAGAGGTCGGCGTGCATGGCGAAGTCGCCGTAGCCGCGGTCCCAGGAGGACATCGCGTATCCGTCGACCGTGTTCATCTCCGTGTCGACGGCGAGAAGGTAGTTGCAGCCTTCCGTGCCGTGCTCGAGGACCTCGTCGAGGAAGAACCGGGCGGCGAACCGCTTGCCCTGGAGCCGCCCTTGCATATCGGGGAAGGCCAGGACGACAGTGTCGATCTCGCCGCTCGCCACGAGAGCACGCAGCTCCTCGATGCCGAGCGGGGGTGTGCGGTCTGCCACGGGAAAAGCCTCCTTGGGTCAGCCGAGTGGCCATAAGGTATTGCCGAGAACCATTGCTTGGGAAGGGGGTACGGGCAGATGTCGCACCCAGAGACGGACGACTCGCACCTGCGGGGTGACGACCGGCTGACGCAGGTCCTGCGTCCGGTCCGGGCGGGCAACGGCTTCGAGGAGGCCCTGGAGCAGATCCTCCAGGTGGTCCGCCTCGGCCTGGTGCCGGGCGGCGAGCGCCTTCCGGCCGAGCGGGAGCTGGCCGAGCGGCTCGGGATCAGCCGGGTCACGCTGCGCGAGGTCCTGAAGGTGCTCCAGGATCAGGGGCTCGTGGAGTCGCGCCGGGGGCGCTACGGCGGCACGTTCGTGCGCCCGCGCCCGGAGGCGGCGGGCGAGGACGAGCTGCGCCGGCGCATCGCGGACGTGGACGTGGAGGACGCGCTGCGCTTCCGTGAGGTCCTGGAGGTGGGCGCGGCCGGCCTGTGCGCCGCGCACGGGCTCGACGACGGCCAGGCGGGGCGGCTGCGCGATGCGCTCGCCCGCACCCATGACGCGCCGCTCGCCGAATACCGCCGCCAGGACACGCTGCTGCACCTCACCCTGGCCGAGCTGTCCGGCTCCCCGTCGCTCACCGCGCAGTACGCCGCGGTCCGCGCCACGGTCAACGACCTCCTGGACTGCATCCCCCTTTTGGTACGGAACCTGGAGCACTCCCAGCGCCAGCACAGCGCGCTCGTGGAGGCGGTGCTCGACGGCGACGCGGACGGCGCGCGGGAGATGATGCGCGAGCACTGCGCGGGCACGGCGGCGCTGCTGCGGGGGTTCCTGACCTGAGGCGGAGACGCGGCCCTAGCGGGGGCGCGGCGGCGCGGGAGACCCGGGCCGAGCCGTGCGGGCACGCGCGCCCCGACTCCCCCACCGCCCGCGTGCTTAACCACGGCGTAACCGCAAGGGTCTTGCTTTCTCACCCCCACCACCGCAAAGGTATGGCTCCATTCCATTGAATGCCGCCGCAGGGAGCCGTGCCATGAGCCTGGAGTCCACCGAGCCATCGAAGGGCCGCGCCGCCAAAGAGGCCGGGAAAGCCGGGGAAGGCGACGACTATCTGGAACGGCGGGCCCTGCGCCGCGGCAACGCGGGCTGGGTCCTCCTCACCGGCCTCGGCGTCGCCTACGTCGTCTCCGGCGATTTCTCCGGCTGGAACTCCGGCCTCAAGGAGGGCGGCTTCGGCGGCCTCGGCATCGCCATGGCGCTCATGGGCGTCATGTACGCGTGCATGGTCTTCTCGCTCGCCGAGCTGTCGTCCGTGCTCCCCACGGCCGGCGGCGGCTACGGCTTCGCCCGCAGGGCGCTCGGCCCCTGGGGCGGCTTCCTCACCGGCACGGCGATCCTGATCGAGTACATCCTCGCGCCCGCCGCCATCTCCATCTTCATCGGCGACTACGTCGAGTCCCTGAACCTCTTCGGCCTGGAGTCCGGCTGGCCCGTCTACCTGGCCTGCTTCGTCATCTTCATCGGCATCCACCTGTGGGGCGTGGGCGAGGCGCTGCGGTTCAGCTTCGTCGTCACCGGCATCGCCGTGGCCGCGCTGCTCGTCTTCGCCGTCGGCGCGTTCATGGACTTCGACTCCTCCCACCTGAACGACATCGCCGTCGACCACGACGCCTTCGGCTCCAACTCGTGGCTGCCGCTCGGGCTCCTCGGCATCTGGGCGGCCTTCCCGTTCGGCATGTGGTTCTTCCTGGGCGTGGAGGGCGTGCCGCTGGCCGCCGAGGAGACCAAGGACCCCGCGCGCACCCTGCCGCGCGCCATCCGGTGGTCCCTGTGCATCCTGGTCGTCCTCGCCCTGCTCACCTTCTTCGCCTCCGCCGGGGCGCGCGGCTCGGCGGCGATCCAGGACACCGGCAACCCGCTCGTGGACGCGCTCCAGCCGGACGGCGAGGCGACGGCCCTCAGCCGCGTCATCAACTACGCGGGCCTCGCGGGCCTGGTCGCGTCGTTCTTCTCCCTGATCTACGCGGGCTCGCGCCAGCTGTTCGCCCTGTCCCGCGCGGGCTACCTGCCCCGCTTCCTGTCCCTGACCAGCAGCCGCAAGGCGCCCTACCTGGGCCTCGTCGTCCCCGGCGCGATCGGCTTCGGCCTGGCGGCGGCCACCGGCGACGGCGCCCGCATGCTGAACGTGGCGGTGTTCGGCGCCACGATCTCGTACGCCCTGATGTCCCTCTCCCACATCGTCCTGCGCCGCCGCGAACCGAACCTCCCCCGCCCCTACCGCACCCCCGGCGGCGTCCTCACCTCCTCCGTCGCCCTCGCCCTCGCCTGCGCGGCCCTGGTCGCCACGTTCCTCGTGGACGTCACGGCGGCGTTCATCGCCCTCGGCGTGTACGTCGTGGCGATCGCGTACTTCGGCCTCTACAGCCGCAAGCATCTGGTGGCACGGGCCCCGGAGGAGGAGTTCGCGGCCCTCGCGGAGGCGGAGGCGGAGCTGGAACGGAAGTGAGTGGGGCGGCGCCCGCTCCCAGGACGACGGCATGACTGCACGACGGCACGACGGCACCCAGTACGGCGACACGGAGACCCTGTTGAGTACGTTGCACACCACGGAGGCGGCAGCCCGCAGGCCGCTGATCGGCATCAGCACCTACCTGGAGACGAAGGCGAGTTGGGGCGTCTGGGAACTCCCGGCCGCCCTCCTGCCGGCCGGATACCCACGCCTGGTCCAGGCCGCGGGCGGCCTCGCGTCGATGGTGCCGCCCGACGAGCCGCGGTACGCCGCCGACGTCGTCGCCCGCCTCGACGGCGTCGTCATCGCGGGCGGCCCCGACGTGGACCCGTCCCACTACGGCGCGGCCCGCGAGGACCGCACCGGACCGCCCGCGCGCGAACGGGACGCCTGGGAACTCGCCCTGATCCGGGCGGCCCTGGACTCCGGCACACCCCTGCTCGGCATCTGCCGGGGCATGCAGCTCCTCAACGTCGCCCTCGGCGGCACCCTCGTCCAGCACCTGGACGGCCACGCGGCGGCACCCGGCGTCTTCAGCGCCCACACGGTGAAGCACGTCCCCGGCACCCGGTACGCCGAGATCGTCCCCGACCCCGCGACCGACGTCCCCACCTACCACCACCAGGCCGTGGACCACCTGGGCGACGGCCTCATCCCCTCCGCCCACGCGGCCGACGGCACCGTCGAGGCCATCGAACTGCCCCCTCCGGGGTGGGTGCTCGGGGTGCAGTGGCATCCGGAGGCAGGGGTGGACGTGCGGGTGATGAGGGGGTTGGTGGAGGCGGCGACGTCCGGCCCCTGACCCGGGCCCCCCGAAGTCCGCCCCCGCTCCCGCCCTCACACTCACCACGCCCGAACCCGGTCTGCTTCCCGCCCTTCCCGGGGCGCGGGCCGGGGGTGCGACGCCGTCGGCAGGGGCCGCAGGTCGCGCAGGGCGAGACGCCCACCCCGCGTCCAAGGGAAAACGGGTGGGCGGGTGGGAGAAAACCCGGGCGCAGGCCGAGGGGAGGACGCGGGCGGCCGGGGGCGCAGGGCCGCGTAAGGCGGGGAGGGCGCCCCACGACAAGGGCTAGCCGACCCCCCGGGTCAAGCTCAAGAGCTCCCGCACCGGCCCGGCCGGAACGTGCCCCACCGGCCAGACGGCCCGAAGCTCCCTCCGCAGCCGCACCCCGTCCACGGGAATCCCGACGAGCCGCCGAGCCGCCAGCTCCTCCCCCACGGCCAGCTCACTGAGCACGGCGGGCCCGGCCCCGCTGACGGCGGCGGACTTCACGGCGGTGGTCGAGGACAGTTCGAGCAGGGGCCGGGCGAGCCCGCCGAGGGCGGCCTCCAGGACGGCCCGCGTACCGGACCCCTCCTCCCGCAGGATCAACGGCGAAGCCGCGAGCTCCGCCGCCCCGAGCGGCGCCCGCCGCCGCGCCCACGCGTGCCCCGGCGCGACGACCACGACGAGCCGGTCCTGCGCGACGACGACCCCGTCGAGCCCGGCCGGTACCCCGATCCCCTCGACGAACCCGACGTCGGCCTCCCCGGCGAGCAGCCGCCCGGCCACCACCGCGGAGTTCCCGGCGAGCAGGGACACCGCCGTGTCCGGCCGCCGCGCGCGCAGCGCGATGAGCCAGCCGGGCAGCAGATACTCGGCGATGGTCATGCTCGCGGCGACCCGGAGCCGCGAGTCCCGCCGGTCCCGCAGCGCCTGCGCCCCCACGTCGAAGGCCTCGGCCGCCTCGACGATCCGCCGCGCCCAGTCCGTGACGAGCGCACCCGCCTCGGTGAGCCGTGACCCGCGGGGCGAGCGGTCCACGAGGGCGACGCCGAGCAGCCGTTCCATGGACCGGATCCGGCCGCTGGCCGCGGGCTGGGTGATGCCGAGTTCCCGCGCGGCCCTGCCGAGACTGCCGAGGCGCGCCACCGCCAGGAGCAGTTCAAGGGCGGCCAGGTCGGGCACTCGGTGGGCCAGCGGCGCCGCACCCGTCGTACAAGAAACGCCGTCCGACGCGCTCGCGGCACCCGGCACGCCACCGGCACCGGACCCCGCCGACTCCCCCGCACCCGAACCAGTCATAAGTCCAGGTTATGCCCTCATAGCGAAGACGTCTCTGGTGGGCCCGGCCGGACGGGCGCACCGTGGAGGCATGGTCACCGTCGCACCCCTTCCCTCGTCGGCCTCGCCCTCCTCGGCCCATCCGGCCGGCGGGCCCCGTTCCGGCAGCGTCCGCCACCTCGGACCGAACTGGTACGCCTCCGTGATGGGCACCGCCATCATCGCCAACGCGGGCGCCGCCCTGCCCGTGGACGTCCCGGGCCTGCGCTCGGCCGTGACCGGGGTGTGGGCCCTGTCCCTGGTGATGCTGGTGACGCTGCTCGGCGCGCGCGCCGTCCACCACGTGCGCCACCGCGACCAGGCCCGCGCCCACCTCGCCGACCCGGGCATGGCCCCGTTCTACGGCTGCCTGGCCATGGCGCTGCTCGCCGTGGGCGCGGGCGCGATGCTCGTCGGCTCGGACTGGATCGGCACCACGGCGGCGGTCGCCCTCGACACCGTCCTGTTCACCGCCGGTACGGCCATCGGCCTCGCCGCGGCCGTCGCCATCCCGTACCTGATGGTGGTCCGCCACCGCGTGCGGCCCGGCAGCGCCTCGCCCGTGTGGCTGCTGCCCGTCGTGGCGCCCATGGTGTCGGCGGCCGTCGGCCCCCTGCTCGTCCCGCACCTGCCCGCGGGGCAGGCACAGCAGACCCTGCTGTACGGCTGTTTCGCGATGTTCGGCCTGAGCCTGCTCGCCACCCTGGTGATGCTGCCCCTGATCTTCGGGCGCCTGGTCCACGACGGCCCGCTGCCGCTGGCGCTCACCCCCACCCTGTTCCTGGTCCTCGGCCCGCTCGGCCAGTCGACCACCGCCGCCAACAAGTTCGCCGACGTCGCCCCCGGCGTCCTGCCCGCCCCCTACGACCAGGGCTTCGCCGTCTTCGCCGTGCTCTTCGGGGTGCCCGTGATGGGCTTCGCCCTGATGTGGCTCGCGCTCGCGGCCGCGCTGGTGCTGCGGGCCCGGCGGCGCGGCATGGGCTTCGCGATGACCTGGTGGGCCTTCACCTTCCCCGTCGGTACGTGCGTGACGGGCGCCGAGGGCCTGGGCAGGCACACCGGCCTCGCGGCGTACGACTGGCTCGCCGTGGCGCTGTTCGTCGTGCTCGTGTCGGCGTGGCTGGTGGCGCTCGTCCAGACCCTGCGCGGTGTGGCCGGCGGGAAGCTCCTCGCGGCTCCGCGCTGAGACGGCCTGTCAGGACGTCAGCGGTACACGGCCCGCAGCGCCGCGCCCAGCACCTCGGGTGCCTCGGCCAACGACGGTCCGTACCACGTGAGATGGCGACCGCTGACGAGCGCGGCGGGCAGTGTCTCCGGGAACGCCTCGGGCCCGTCGTCCCGCGTGAACCGGTACGGCTCGTCCGGCAGGACCACCAGGTCGAGCCCGGCGGCCCGCAGTTCCTCGACGGGCACCCGGGGGTAGCGCTCGGCGTGCCCCGCGTACGCGTTGTCGACCCCTAGCCGGGCCAGCAGGTCCCCCGCGAACGTGTCCCGCCCGAGGACCATCCAGGGCCTGCGCCAGATCGGCACCGCGGCTCGGAGGCGTCCGGCGTGACGGGTGGCTCCGGCCGACGGGGCCCCGAGATTCCGCCACGCGGCCTCCGCGGCCACCAGCCACCCCGGCCGCCGCTCGGCCCCGCACGCGTCAAGGACCCGCTCCAGCTCACGGAACGCCTGGTCGAGCCCCCGCACCTCGGTGACCAGGACGTCGACGCCCGCCGCCCGCAGCGCCGCGATGTCCGGCGCGCGGTTCTCCTCCTCGTTGGCGATCACGAGGTCGGGCGCGAGCGCCACGATCGCCGGGACGTCGGGGTTCTTGGTGCCGCCTACGCGGACGGCGTCGAGGTCCGCCGGGTGCGTGCACCAGTCGGTCGCGCCGACCAGCGTGCCGGGCGCGGTCACGGCGACCGCCTCGGTCAGCGACGGCACCAGGGACACCACCCGCACGGAGGGCATCGGTCAGCGCCGCTCGCCGTCCACGGCCTCGATGTGGTCGCCGACCGCGACGACCAGGACGCGCGCGTCGGCGGCCGTGGCCCGCCAGCGGTGCCGCACCCCACCCGTCAGGTACAGGCTGTCGCCGGGTCCGAGGCGGTAGGCCCGCCCCTCGGCCTCGACCTCGACGGCGCCACCGATGACGTACATCAGCTCGTCGTTGCGGTGCTGGAACTCGCGGCCCTCGTCGTGGTCGCCGACGTACTCGAAGGCGTGCAGCTGGTGGTGGCCGCGCACCAGGTCCCGCACGTGCGTCTCCGGGGTGCCGCCCGCGAGGCTCACGTCGTCGTCGGCGCGCACCACGTCGACCGTGCAGGCCGGGTCGGCGGCGGCGAGCAGTTCCACGGCGGTCGTGCCGAGGGCGTCGGCGACCCGCTCCAGGGAACGCATGCTGGGCCGGGCCCGCTCGTTCTCGACCTGGCTGAGGAAGGGCACCGAAAGGCCGCTGCGTCCGGCGACGACGGCGAGAGTCAGCTCGAGGCGGCGCCGCCGACGCCGCACGGCCGCGCCCACCCGGAGGGTCTCCTTGTGCTCGTCCATGGCCCCGGCTCCCTTCTTCCGCTCCCGGCCCCGCTGCCGCGCGCACCGGCCGTCCTGCCCTCGTCGTCACCCCTGCGGGCCGACGCTGTCACCCTGAAGGGTTTTCTGCACCCTACGCATGTTCGCCAAACGGTTTTACCCAGTTGGGCGCTTCGGGCGCCGGTTACGGCCGCCGCGGGCCCCCGCGCGCCCCGTACGGACCGTGCGCGACCGGTGACAGCTCACGCCAGTAGATCACCTGTCCGGATTCCCCGAGAACAGGACACCCGCCCGGCGCGCGACCGCGGCCGTGCGCCGGGCAGGCCCCCGGAACGCCCCGAGGGGTGGGCCCCGCCGTGTGGCGGGACCC